>JALSSR010000104.1 GCA_026984135.1 Bacteroidales bacterium | reverse complement strand
TTATTCAAATGAATTGTACGTCAACGGAGATTTGGTTATCAGCGGAGGTTCTCTGACTGCTAATGATTTTGATATTTATGCGGCCGGTAACTGGACAAATACCGTTGGTGATGCCGGTTTTATCGAAGGAACAAGCCGTGTGATATTCAACGGTGGTAACTATCATCAATATTGCTCTACCGAAACCTTTAACGAGCTTGAAGTAGATAAGGCCTTTGGCGGAGCATTCAGAGTGAACGGAGGAAATGTGACCTGTGCCGCTTACGACTGGACAGCCGGAGCAGTGGATGTCCTTTCGGGCACTTTCACAGTTGACGACCTGCTTGATAATGCAATTACCGGTGCTTTTTATTTAAACTCCGGAGGAACAATCAACCTTACTAATTCAGGGACGGGAACTTATGTGGACCTAAAGGGCGACCTGCACATTTTCGGTGGCACAATGAACGTGTCGGGTTCTATGAGTTGGTGGCCTTGGAATGGGGACGCGTCCATAGAAATGAGTGGAGGAGTTTTGGATTTCAAAACTTGCGGAATAAAAGTATATAGCTCATCAACATATACTTTAACCGAAAATATTACCGGCGGGATTATTAGAACCAGCTCCTATTTTATTGGAGAGAGAGATGACTTTACCCCCACAGCCGGAACATTTGAGTTTTACGGTAGTTCGGATTATTCCATAAGCCAATCCAACGGTTGTACTTTGTATAACGTGAATATTGACAAATCAACCAAAGAAGGTGAACCCGAGGGAACAGGCAAACCCGTTGTTGACGAAAGAAGCGGAATGATAATGGGACCGGGAAGCAAGTCAAATGCTATTTCTTTGAGCAGTGATTTTGTAGTAACCGGGGATTTGACCATAAACAGCGGAGTGCTAAATTCAAATACACATAACCTTTATATCGGAGGCAACTGGACAGATAATGCCGGAAGCACAGGTTTTAACCCGACAACCGCAACCGTTATTTTCAACGGATCTGTCAAAGCGGGAATTCTAACTGATGAAACATTCTATAACCTTACCCTTGACAAAACCTATGGCTCCTTTGACGGGCTGGTGCTGGCTGACGGGATAACCGTTAATGTATATAGCGATTTGGAAATTAGCGACGGCACAATGGAAATGAATAGCAATTCCACTCTGGATGTTAACGGGAATGTTCATATTGCAGCGGGTGCAGGGCTTAATGCCTTTGGCGATACCGGCCTAAGTATTTTTGTAGGGGGCAACTGGAACAATGACAACACCGGTTGGAACACCAATTATGGTTATTCACCGGGTACCGAAGTGCTTACCTTTGACGGAAGTGCCGACCAAACCCTGACCACAAATGCCGATCGGGAAGATTTCGGTAACTTGGTAATTAACATGTCTGGTGGCGAATTCAGGTCGAACGACAGTATCAACGTAATGCTCGACTTTACATTGACACAAGGGAAATGGCATGACAATGTAAATGGCCTTTACCACTATTTTCAAGGCAATTTCTACGTTACATCTGGAGCAGGTGCCATCTGGAACTCCCTAACAGGAAATACCGTGGTATTTAAGGGAACGGGCGATCAAACAGTTTACAATCCTTTTGGATCAGGATATTTCCAAAAGGTAATTGTTGACAAAACCGGTTTTGCGAAAAAGAAAAGTTCTTCCATTGAAGGCTCTGAAATAGCCGAGGTCGAAGGAAATTCAAAAATAAATTCCGCGGGGGATTTAAAAGGCGAAAAAGCCATGATGGTGAACTTAACATCTGATCTTGATATTGAAGGGGGCGGTGCAGCCTTGACAATTGAGGAAGGCATATTAAACCTAAACGGCCAAACTTTTCACACCATGGGAGATATCAATATCAACAATGGTGGGAAACTAATCGTTGACGATGGCGCCAGGCTTATGGTGGATGACGGTGATGCGCTAAACGTAAACTCAGGTGGTATCCTTGAAGCGATTGGTTCAAGTGGAAACAATGCAACAATAAGCAATCGGTTGACCGGCTTTTATGATTTCTCCATTTTTCCTGGCGGTACAATTAGTGCCAACGAGGCCACTTTTGAGGATATGTGGGTAAATGGGGTTTTAGTACTAGAAGGAGCTACCATTGACCCTGCCAATGCATTTACCAATTGCACCTTTCAAAATGGAAGTCCGGGGTTTGCCGGTTTACTGGGTTTGAATTCTGATCAAACCCTCACCTTGACCGGATTGAATTTCCCATCGAATACAGGGGGGACAGATTATAATATTTGGAAATTGACAGATGTGGGGGATTTCACGATAAATGCCTCAACGGGTGTCTTTACCGGTCCAGAATTCGAATACGATAATTTCAACAGGATCCATTGGGGCGATATCAATATAGAGCTTGACCTGACAGTTATGCTCGAAGGCCCTTACAATGGAACGGATATGAACACCGATTTAAGGGACGCCGGGGTGCTTCCACTTTCACAACCGTTCAATGTATTTCCATATTGGTATGCCGGTGCCGAAAGTGTGGCGTCAATCCCTGCCAATGTCGTGGATTGGGTATTGGTTGAATTGCGCGATGCCGACAGCCCGGCAAATGCAGATGCGGCCTCAACATTTGAAAAACATGCGGCGTTCCTGCTCAACGATGGTAGCATTGTCGATTTGGACGGCAGCAGCCCTTTGGCCTACACTATATCTTATAGCAAAAAGCTGTATCCTGTTATTCTTCAGCTTAACCACCTTGCCGTTATTTCAGGGACCAACCTGCAAAGGGACGCTTCGGGTGTTTATGCATTTGATTTTACAAATGGCGGTGCCTATGGTGGTGCGGCCGGTCAAAAACAAGTCTCGGCAGGTGTATGGGCCATGTTCGGGGGTGACGGTAGTGGCAATGGGAGCATAAACAATCCCACGGATATAGATGCATGGAAATTCAATGCCGGGGAAAAGGGCTATTTCTATGGCGACTACAACCTGGATTCCGAAGTGGACAATAACGACAAGAACGATATATGTGTCCCAAATATTGGGCAAAGCTCACAGGTGAACGAATCCGAAAAATCATCTTTCGGAAACAATACAAGGTTTATAAAAAATTGATGATTTGCAAATGTGGTATCTTCGGAGCTATAAAGGCCTGTCTATTGTGGAACGGTGAAGACATCTCCTGGTGGAGAACCAAAGCCGGTATGAGGGATCAATATTTCGATGCCGATTATAATATGAACGGTCAGGTTGATAATACCGACAAGGATGATATCTGGTTCCCAAGCGACGGTATGAATTCACAAATCCCCGGAAGTAAAAAATCAAATAACGGAATTGATAAATAACACGTTCTTTCAATAACATCTTCGCAGATGATAAGGCTGTCCATTTGGGCAGCCTTTTTTGTCATTGTGAAAACAAGATATCTTTACAGTTTATATGTCAAAAGTGGCCGTTTACTAATTGAAACCCGCCGTATACTAATTCTCAATTGTCATAACACGTTTGATTTTTAATTTTGTAATTGATTTTTTTAATTTTTTGTTGAATAATGATTGAGTAATTTTATTCAAACAAATTGGGGAAATGCATTATAGAAGAGACTGTAAGAAAAATTTAAAATCGCTGTTTGGAAATTCTATTGATGAAAATTATATATGGAAAAATTTGACTTATTTCTTTTTTATTAATATATTTGCCCCTTCAAAATCTTCAGTACATGTTTTCCAAGTGTTAAAATATAGTGATAATTAAAAAACAAAACATTATGAAAAAAGTGACTTTTTTAGTAACATTGCTTTTTAGCATTGTTAGCGTTAGTGTGTTCTCACAAGTGCAGTTTCCAAGTAAATCGGGAAAACTTATTTATTTGGGAGAAACTCAACCTATAAAATCATTAACTCCTTTTCCATATGAAAATCGTAAAGATTTTGAACGGAATGAGGAATTAAAAAACAGAAAGTATCCTTATGCATCAACAGCTTTGCCGAAAGGTGCTGACCCTGTATGGCAAGAGAAAATGGGGGGTAAGGAGTTAGAAAAAGGAGCTGCAATTAATTTTGCGGGGATTCAAGACACCTATTTCCCTCCGGATCCTAATGGTGATGTTGGACCTAATCATTATTTTCAAACTGTTAACATTGATTATCAGATATGGGACAAAGAAGGTAATTCGTTATATGGCCCGGCAGATATTAGGGGTATCTGGAATACGTCAAAAGGGGTTTCCGACCCTGTTGTGCTATATGATGAAAATGCGGACAGGTGGTTTATTTCCATCTTTTCTACAACACCTTCAGGAGGGCCTTATGATTTGTACTTTGCAGTTTCTACATCATCAGACCCAACCGGTACATATTATGCATATACACTTGGCGGACTTCCGTCAATACCTGATTTTACAAAATTCGGAATATGGAGAGATGGGTATTATATGTCTGCAAATACCGGTGATGATGATGTTTTTGTTTTTGAACGTGATCAAATGCTTATTGGGGGGAGTGTTCACTATTTTTCATTCGATAATGCCTGGAGGCCTAATAGTGGATTTCATTGTATTATGCCTGTAGATAATGATGGTGCATTTGCACCGGTTGGAAGTCCCGGAATGTTCATAACAATAAATGATGATGCTTGGGGGGGAAGCGATGAATTGTGGCTTTATGAATTGGATGTTGATTGGGTCGCATTAACAGCTACTTTTAACCGAACTCAGCAGTTGGCTGTAGCATCTTTTGACAGTAACTTTGGTTCTACGTGGGAAAACATTACCCAGCAAGGTACTACTCAGAAATTGGATGCTGTTCCTCAGGTGTTGAATTTTAGGGCACAATACAGAAATTTCGGTTCGTATCAGGCTATAGTATGTAACCATACGGTAGATGTTGACAATACCGATCATGCCGGAGTGAGATGGTATGAGGTTGCAAAAACAACCGGTAGTTGGTTTATATACCAACAAAGTACCTATGCTCCTGACGCGCACAGCAGATGGATGGGAGCTATCAACATAAATGCCAACGGTGATATTGGTATTGCATATTCAATCTCAAGCACTTCAATGTATCCGAGTTTAAGATTTACCGGAAGAAAGGCTGGCGATCCGTTAAATACAATGACATTCGCAGAACAGAGTATTTTTGAAAGTTCCTATTCGCAAACTTCGGGTACCAGATGGGGAGATTATTTTTCTATGTCTGTTGATCCATCTGATGGTCAAACATTTTGGTTTACAGGAGAGTACAGGGGGCCGAATATTAAAACCCGTATTGCAGCATTCAGCTTTAATTCGGGTTGTACAGCAAGTGTGAATAATAAGAATTATGAATATATTTCTAATGTAAATATTGGAACTATTGATAATACAACCGGTTCTGACGGATATACATATTACTCAAATTTATCAACGGAAATACCTGTGAACGGGAGTGACTTAATAAGCGTTACTAACGGACAGCCCTATTCTGACGATCAATGCGGTATATGGGTTGACTGGAACAATGATGGTGATTTTTCCGACGCAGGCGAGACAATGACTGTCAGTGGAACACCGGGAGTGGGGCCTTATACCGCGACCATTTCTCCAAACTCCTATGCAAGTATTGGTGATGAGGTTATTATGAGAGTAAGAATAACCTACAATTCAACCCCAAGTGCTTGTGGAAGCTCATCTTATGGTGAAGTTGAGGACTATAAAATTGTTGTAGGGCCTATGGCTCCCAACGTTTGGACAGGAGCTTCCAATAATTACTGGGGAAATTCCGGCAACTGGTCTCTCGGACACATCCCGACTTCTTCTGAGGATGTGGAGATTCCGAATGTAAATATGCCTTGTATTGTTGATTATTCGGATAAAACCTGTAAAGACCTGAATATTTATGCCGGAGCAACTGTAAGAATTTATGATCAGACTCTTACCGTAAACGGCGATATGGATATTTATGGAGGTATTGAAATGCTTGATGACAATGCTGTGTTGACAATTATGGGATATACATATTGGTACTCCGGTTCAACTGCAAATATTACCCAGTATGGTGCAACAATTAATGCTTATGGAGACTGGCGTTTTTATTCCGGATCAAATGCCACTCTTAATACGGGTTTTGTGGATTTTCGAGGTACTACCAGTTGCTGGATACGAAGCTACACTACTAATTCCAATTTTTATAATTTCAGAGTTTACAAATCAGGGGGGGCAAAAGCCCAAATTAGCAATGCCAGTACTAGTGACCTGATAATTAATGGCATAGTATATGTCTCTACCGGTGGTATTCTTGAAAGTTGGTCAGATTATAATGTTGTGATAAAAGGTTATTTTAATTATTACGGTTCATTTGATTTTACTGCAGGATCAAACGGCGGCGGTGTTGTTTTTGACGGTTCTAATCAGCATATCACCAAATATAGTACGGGAACTGGTATTTTTAATAATATAACTTTTAGTTCGTCAACAGGAACAACTTTAGTTGATGATAATCTTGTTGTAAAAGGAGACTTAACCATTGAACAGGGGTATTTTGACCCGGGTTCGCAAACGGTTTACGTCGAAGGAAACTGGATAAACAATGTCGGTGATGCAGGTTTTATTGAGTCCGGCTCAAGAGTAGTATTCAACGGATCTGTGAGCGGACATCAATATTGTACCAGTGAACACTTTGATACTCTTGAAGTTGCAAAAGTAGCAGGTGGTGCTTTCAGACCTTTTGGCGGTGCCGCATATAATATTGTTTGTGAGCATTACGACTGGACAGCAGGAGCAGTGGATATTGTTCCGGGGGGGAGTACATTCACGGCCAACGACCTAATTGATAACGGTATATACGGTGCTTTTTATCTTAATTCCGGCGGCACAATAAACCTGACCAACAATGACGGTTTTGTTGATCTTGATGGGGACTTGCACATTCTCGGGGGAACAATGAATATTTACGGCGGAACATCTGACAGTTGGTGGCCTTATTTAGCTGATGCCTCAATTACAATGAGCGACGGTGTTCTCGACTTTCACGATGCCGGAATATATGTTTATAACTCTTCGACTCACTCTTTTACGGAAAATATAACAGGAGGAATCATTAGGACTTCACAGGGTTTCATAGGTAATAGAGCCGACTTCACACCAACAGCCGGCACATTTGAGTTTTACGGAAGTTCGGATTATTATATCAGCCAATCCAACGGTTGTACATTATATAATGTGAATATTGACAAATCAACCAAAAAAGGTGAACCCGGCGGTACGGGCAAACCCGTTGTTGACGAAAGAAGCGGAATGATTATGGGACCCGGAAGCAAGTCAAATACAATTTCTTTGAGCAGTGATTTTGTAGTAACCGGGAATTTGACCATAAACAGCGGAGTGCTGAATTCAAATGCACACAATCTTTATATCGGAGGCAACTGGACAGATAATGGCGGAAGCACAGGTTTTAACCCGACAACCGCAACAGTTATTTTCAACGGGTCTGACAAAGCGGGAATTCTAACTGATGAAACATTCTATAACCTTACCCTTGACAAAACCTATGGCTCCTTTGACGGGCTGGAGCTGGCTGACGGGATAACCGTTAATGTATCTAACGACCTGGAAATAAGCGACGGTACAATGGAAATGAACGACAATTCCACTCTTGATATTAACGGGAATGTTCATATTGCCGCCGATGCCGGCTTAAATGCATACCTTGATACCGGACTCAAACTTTATGTCGGTGGTAACTGGAACAATGATAACACGGAATATAATACTATAAATGGTTATACACCGGGTACGGAACAGATTACATTCGACGGTACAAGTAACCAATTCATCACAACAAATGCAGACAGGGAAGATTTTGGTAACCTTATAATAGATATGGCATCCGGAGAGTTTAGATCAAATGACAGTATAAATGTTTTACACGATTTTACATTAATACAGGGGCAATGGCATGATAATGTCAATGGCCTGACCCATTATTTCCAGGGTGATTTTTATATCACTTCCGGAACTACGGCAATTTGGAATTCATTAACCGGTAATACCGTTATTTTCAAGGGAATTGGAAATCAGACTCTTTATAATCCATACGGTGCCGGTTATTTTTATAAAATGATAGTGGATAAAACAACTTTAACAAAAAACAAAAATTCAATACCTGAAGGAGGTGAAACATTACCCGGTACTGAAAATGGTGATTCAAAAGACGGTAAATGGTTAGCGGTAACATTACTCTCGGATATTGATATTGAAAATGGCTCTACACCCGAACTTCGCATTGAGGAGGGAACTCTTGATTTGAACGGATTTGCAATGCATACGCAGGGTAATGTAAATATTAATGACGGGGGAATCATATCCGTTGATGACGGTGCCGAATTAATGATTGATGAGAATGCCCGGCTTGATGTAAATGACGGTGGTATTTTGGAAGTTTTGGGAAGTGCCGGAAATAATGCCGTTGTAACACGCAGAAGTATGACAGGTAATTACAAACTAAATATTAACAACGGCGGAACTTTGAAAGCCGAGTACGCTACGTTTGAATACATTGATTATTACGGTTTGTATTTCTGGTCAGGTTCAATACTTGACCCGACATATTCTTTAAATTACTGTACTTTCCAAAATGTTCAACAAATCAGTAATGCATCTGACATAACATTTGCCAATGATCAGACAGTAACCTGCACGGGAGTCAATTTTCCGGATAATCCCGCATACAATGTCTGGAAAAGCAATGATGCTGGAGATGTTACTTTTGAAAGTGCTACGGGTGATTATGCGGGTCCGGAATACGAGTATGATACATACGGAAGGGTGCATTGGGGGAATATGGACATAAATTTGTCTCTCAATGTTATGCTCGCAGGCCCCTACAACGGTACGGATATGAACACAGACCTGAACAACCTCGGACTTATTCCGTTGAGCCAGCCTTTCAATAGTAATACAAATGCGGATTGGTATTACACCGGAACGGAAAGTGTAAGTTCCATACCTGCCAATGTGGTTGACTGGGTATTGGTTCAATTAAGAGATGCAGGTGATGCCGGTTCTGCAGGTAGCGGAACGGTAGTTGCTGAGCAAGCTGCTTTTCTACTCAATGACGGAAGCGTTGTTGACCTTGACGGAACAAGCAATCTTACATTCCCGGGCATTACATACACAAGTGGACTCTACCCTGTTGTTTGGCACAGAAACCACCTCGGAGTTATCTCGGCAAACAGGGTGATAAAAAGTGGCGGTGTTTACACCTATGATTTTACAGCAGCAGGTTCGGCTTACAGTAATACCAATGCCGCAGAGACAAACCTCGGTAGCGGTGTTTACGGATTGTGGGGTGGTGACTCAAACGGTTCGGGTTTGGTTTTCGATGGTGATGTTTATTGGGATTGGAAACCATATGCAGGTAAAAGTGATGATTACTTTGATGCCGATTACAACCTTGACGGACAAATGGATAATAAAGATAAAAATGATGTTTGGGTCATCGGTTATAATAAGTATTCACAGATTCCCGGCAGTAAAGGCAATTATAGCAACGATATAAAATAACACGTTCTTTAAATAGCATCTTCGCAGATGATAAGGCTGTTTCCGAAAAGGAACAGCCTTTTTTCGTTTTTAATTCCTAAAACGGAATCCGGTTTAATATAAATTCAGACCAATTGACCCCAAATGAACCATTGTATTTGACGAAACAAATAATTTTGGGTTCGCTCTAATTCCAATTGGGTCGGTTATTCTGAATTTCCGTAAAATATTCACACAATCGCATTAATACCTGATGCTTTTGTGGTTCATAGTGTCTTTGAGCCTTAGTGGCAAAATAACAGAAAATTAGCCACAAAGACACGAAGGCTCAAAGAAAGCACAAAGAAAAACTAACAAAACGAGCCCGTCACATTTCCTATCGGGGCAGTTCTTCTGAAATTATTCCCTACGAGGAAAACGGATTTATCCGTCATTTTTTTAAAATCACCTCATATAATTCGTGCATTCGTGGCAAATATTTTAGCTTGCGAATGTTAAGTTAATAAAAAAAACGTCGTGAAAAAAAATCACACTTTTTTCCTAAAAATGTCCGAAAACGGACAAAAACGGCCAAAAAAATGCAAAAATGCAAGAATAGTGCAAGGATTTGACTGAATAGTGCAAGTCTTTTTTTAAAACCGGATGTAATTTTGGGGATGAAAAATAGACTTTTATTATTTTTAATTTAAAACTATATCATCATGAAAAATTTTACAATTTTAATTACGGCAATGTTGCTTTTCATTTTTACCGGAGAAGCTCAAACAAATTTTAAATCCAAAAATCTGAAATCGGGCAATCTCAAAACCGAAATCAAAAAGCAGGCAAAAAAAATCAATTCAGGCTTCAATCCCGACGGATATTGTACGGCAAGCAGTAGTCAATGTGATGAATATATCCAGCGTGTACAAATCGGTTCGATTGACAACACCACCGCTTGTAACAATTATGCCGATTACACATCATTGTCAACCACCATCCCCGGCAACGGCTATGATATTATTACCGTTACCAATGGCAACCTGAATTATCCCGTGGATGAATGCGGTATTTGGGTGGATTGGAACAATGATGAGGACTTTGATGATTCGGGAGAGGCTATCACAGTGAGCGGTAGTCCCGGAACAGGACCTTATACAGCCACCATTGCACCGGAATGGCCCTACATTCCGCAAGGCGATTACAGAATGAGAATCCGAATCACGTACAACCAAACACCAACCCCATGCGGGACGGACTCTTGGGGCGAGGTGGAAGATTACACCATTCATATCGGACCGGATGCACCCAATGAATGGACAGGGGATTTAAACGATGACAATTGGAACGAAGATGGCAATTGGTCATTGGGACATGTTCCTACTTACTATGAAGATGTGGTGATCACAAATGACGGCCAATATTATCCTTCGATTTGGGGATCGGATGCAGAATGTGATAATCTCACCATTAACCAAGGGGCAGAACTGCAGGTTTACAATTCTAAATTAGAGGTTTATGGCAATTTAACCATATATGGTTTGTTGGACAATCAGAATCAGATCCAGTGCTATGGGAATGTTGACTGGAACAATCAGTCAACCTCTTCCGGAGAAGGGGATTTCTTTGTTTACGGCCATTGGTTTTTTAATTCAGGCGCAAACGCACAGGTTGGAGGAAATTACGGTATCGTGCACCTTGTTGGCACTCAGGATTGCGAAATAAAATGCAAGTCTCCGAATTGCAGTGTAAACTCCCTTTATCTCGGTAAAAGTTCACCGGCAACCACAAGTATCGCTTCGGATGCAAATTATCCGTTCGTTATAAACGGATATTTGAATATTCAAACGTCCGATAACACTTTTGAAAACAATACCGGTCAGGATATTGTCGTTAGGAATAACTTTTACCAAGCCGGAGGATTTGATTTTTCCGGTGGTGATAATACATTTGTTTTTGACGGAGATGTGCAAACTCTTACGGCAAGTCTTTCGCCGCTAGCCAAATTTCATAACCTGAAGATCAGCGCGACAACAAGTGCAACAATTTATGAAAGCATACAAGTAACAGGAGACCTGACAATTGAAAGCGGCATATTTGACATACAATCCTTCCCAATAACTCTTGGTGGTGACTGGATAAACAATGTGGGTCCCGGCGGCTTTGAAGAAGGTGCGGGAAGGGTGATATTTAACGGCTCCGGCATTCAATGGTGTTCGGATGAAACATTCAACGAACTTGAAATCAATAATCCCTCAGGGGCATTGTACATTAGTGGAACAAATGTTACCTGTGCTGCCTATGACTGGACGGCAGGCACCATTGATGTCTTCAACGGCGGGACATTCACCGCCAACAGTTTGATTGATGATGGAATTGCCGGAAAATTTGTCCTGAGCGATGCCAGCAGCACCATTAACCTGACAAACACCAACGGATATGTAGATTTAAACGGAGAAATCCATATCAATAACGGCACGATGAATGTTTACGGCGGAACAACAGCAAGCTATTGGCCTTATGCAGCCGATGCAACCATTTATATGGCAGATGGTGTACTTGATTTCCACGATCAGGGGATTTATATTTTTGATACGCCCACATACAGTCTTACAGATAATATTACCGGCGGGGTAATCAGAACGGCAGGCGGTTTCGAGGGTGATAGGGCTGATTTCACCCCATCGGCAGGCACATTTGAGTTTTATGGCACTGATGATTACTACATTTCACAGGCGAACGGGTGTACATTAAATTATGTGAAAATTGACAAATCAACCAAAAAAGAGGGACTCGGAGGTTCCGGCAAACCTGTTATTGACAAAAGGAGCGGAATGATACTGAGTCCGGGAAGCAAGTCCAATTCCATTTTGTTGAATTCGGATTTTACGGTTACGTATTTGATAATAAGCAGCGGCGAATTGAAACTAAACGGATATAGCCTGAACGTTACACACACCTGTAATGTATATGGCACACTCACAATGGATGATGCTGCGGATGTTTTAAATGCGGGGCAGAATTATTATGATGAACTTCGGTTTTATTCAGGTTCAACGGGGAATTTTTCCAAGGGTATTGCCAATATTTACGGATGGATTGATTCGGATCCGGGCTCTTCATTTGCCGCAACAACAAATAATACAATCTATTTCAAAGGAACAACAGGGGGCGGTATAGCAAATGATGAGCCGACTACAATATATGGTAATATTATTGTTGACAAAAACCCCGGACAAACAACATTCATTGGTGCTGGTATGACCCAAGCGGTTACAGTAAATGGCTCATTTACGATAAACCCTGACAATACTTTTAAATTGCAAAACAATACAATGATCATACACGGTACATTGACCGACTACACTTCAAGCGAGATAAATCTTTCGGATGAAGGGAAAGAAGGTGGGCAATCTCCGGGAAGTAAAAATGGTTTGGGACAAAAAGGCATAAAATCCAAAGGCGGTTATCTGGAATTTGATCAAGATGTTCAGCTTAACGGCGATTTGGAGGTAGGTAGCGGAACAGTTGTTTTTAAAGGAAATGCAAATATAAAGAACGGTGCATGGCTCTTTGCCAAACCCGGAGGGACAATAAAACTTGCGGACAATAAAAGTTTGACAACAGAAGTCGGTTCAATGTTTCTTATTGAAGGAAACAGTACGGAATATGCCGCCCTCACCCATTTCGGGACAGGAAGATATGCTTGCAATATACAGGGCTATCTCGCTGCTGCAAATGCCATTTTTGAATTTATGGATGAAAATGGAGTTGCCATTTATCCGAGCGCAACCTTAGACGTTGTCAATACATTCTGGAACTGTATCTTCCGCAATGGAATGAACGGAGCAAATTCCACTTTGCTCACCCTCAACAACAATCAAAACCTGACCAGCAATAATACTCATTTTGAAAACACCTTGGGAGGTACACAATACAATGTTTGGAAAGATGTAAACAACGGTCATCAAACCTTTGTAGATGCCACCGGGTTCTTTGCAGGACCTGCCTACGAATATGATCCTCATAATTTAATTGATTGGTTGGGATTTACCCACGGATTGTGGACAGGTGCCGTCTCTTCCGATTGGTTTACCCCGGAAAACTGGGACGACTATATTATTCCCGATGCCTCAACCGATGTAAACATTCCGGCAGGCACTCCCCATAATCCGGTGATCAACGGAGCAGCGGCGGTGTGTAGCAATATTGATATTGGTGCCGGTGCTTCGCTTGAAATAGGAAATGCACAACTAAGTGTCTCAAATGCAACGAATGTTTACGGGGAATTGATAATGCACCATGCAAACAGTAATTTGGTCACTGATGATATGAATTGGGAATCGGGCTCCACCGATGATATAGATAACGGGGAGATTCATTCTTCATCTTGGGCTTTTGAGTTAGGAACAAATGCCCAACTTAGTACAGGAAATACCGTTTTTATCAATAACGGGTATATTGTCTCTTTTGAGCAAAATGCTTCATTTGGCAATCTTGTTTTACAAGGAACGGGCAGTAAAAAGACAAAAGAAAAACCAACCAATTATTCTCCGCATATTTCAGGAAACTGTATTGTACAATCAGGTGCTAATTACACTATTGAATTTTTGGATATTGACGACACTTTTACTGTTGAAAATAATGCCACGCTTTCTATTATTCAAGATATAACTTGTCAAAATTTTATTTTAAATGGAACTATATATAGCAATATCGGAGAATTGAACGTCCATGGATTACCTGTTTTTGGAGCTTCGGGGACATTAAATGTTTTTTCATTTACTTGTGATTATTCCCTCCCCAGTACAAACTGGATAGATATTTATAGTAATGTGATTATAGATCCTGGTTGCTTATTAGAGTTCACCGATGCCAATATAAGCTTTGCAGGTACAACTACGATTACCGGTGGTACCATGCGGTTTGGTAAATCCCTGGTTGCAAATTCTCCTAATAATTTTCAGCCTACCGGTGGTACAATAGAGATGATTGGAAATTCAGCTAATTCAGTTATTTCAATAACAAGTGGAAATTTTGTCAATAACTTAATTATTAATCATCTTGCAAATGGAGACACAACAAATATATATAGTGCTTTAACTGTAAAAGGTAATCTGAGCATTGATAAAGGCACATTGTCAGTGATACTTAGCATCTTAAAACTTGATCATACTGTGGATATTAACAATGAGGGAATACTTAATATTAATAATGGGTCTAATCTTTTATTAAGTGGAAACAGCACCCTAAACGTTAATAATGGGGGCATTCTTTCACTATTAGGGACCGAAGGGAATTTGGCAAGCATCTCCCATACCACAGATAGATATGCTTTGGTGGTACATTCCGGTGGTACGATTAGTGCAGAATATGCCCTCTTTGAATACCTTGGGGTTGATGGAATTGAATTGGAACAGGGAGCCATTGTCGATCCAAGTTTTCCGTTTGACCATTGTGTGTTCCAACACGGCTCACCGGCAACACCCTATTATTCCGATTACATTTGGTTTAAAGGGGACCAGACTTTTACCGCAACCAATGTTGAATTTGACAATTCATCGGGGGATGTTACCTATAACGTATATAAAAACAACAACTCCGGTCATGTTACTTTTGCCGGTGCCACCGGAGATTTTGCAGGCTCCGCATACGAATACGACCCTTACGACCGGATTGACTGGGACGGGGAAGTTTACGACCTCGACCTGAAAGCTTTTTTGCAAGGGCCTTTTAATTCGGCAACCAACGAAATGAATTCCGTCCTGACCGATATTATTCCCGGAAACCAACCCTATGCACCACCACTACCCTACTTCGGCAATCCCATGCCGGATTGGTACTATACCGGAACTGAAAACACCCAACTGTTGAATATCGATGCCGTGGATTGGATCATCATCGAACTAAGGGATGCAACAAGTGCAGCCAATGCCACACCTGCCACCGCATTCGGCAGACAAGCCGGGTTCATTTTGAACAACGGACAAATTGTAGGACCCGATGGAAGTTCGCCAATGACCTTTGTACACACCTTGTCCCATTCCTTGTTCGTAGTCGTTTGGCACAAAAACCATCTCGGAGTTCTTTCGGCTGCACCATTAGCAAAAACAGGCGACACCTACTCCTACGATTTTACAACAAGCAACACCCAGGCATACGGGACCAATGCACAAGTGAACCTCGGCAACGGCATTTACGGAATGCGTAGCGGCGATGCCAATGGCGACGGAACGGTCTCCGGTCTTGATCTCAATAATGTATGGAACATACAAACAGGAACAAAAGGCTACAAAGCAGCCGACTTCAATATGAACTCACAAATAGATAACAAAGATAAAAATGATAAACTTGTCCCGAATTTTGGAAAAGGCA
>JALSSR010000103.1 GCA_026984135.1 Bacteroidales bacterium | reverse complement strand
AAAGTCACCGTCGTCAGCCAGTTTTGTATTGGCCTGTGCAATAATTTTATCCTCTTCCTCTTCGGCAGTAAGATAGATGGGTTCCGTATCCAACTTCACCTTACCTTCTTCAACATATTTATAAGGTGTTTCAATAAAGCCGAGTCTGTTGATTTTGGCATAAACACACAAAGAAGATATGAGACCGATATTAGGTCCTTCGGGAGTTTCAATCGTACAAAGTCTTCCATAGTGAGTATAATGGACGTCACGAACTTCAAACCCTGCTCTTTCTCTCGAAAGACCGCCGGGTCCCAGAGCGGAAACTCTTCTTTTATGAGTAAGCTCCGCAAG
This sequence comes from Bacteroidales bacterium, assembly GCA_026984135.1. GTDB lineage: Bacteria > Bacteroidota > Bacteroidia > Bacteroidales > JAADJA01 > JAADJA01. The sequence goes on along the minus strand of JALSSR010000103.1, from coordinate 15,583 downwards.
AGGGTTTGTTTGATCCATAAACTGCGACAGTGCGTTTGTTCCGAAAAACGAATTAATTACCGAAGAAAGCGTTTTTGCATTAATAAGATCGGTAGGAGTAAAAACCTCATTATCACGAACGTTCATTCGTTCACGAATTGTTCTGGCCATACGTGCCAGTCCGACACCAAATTGTGAATACAGTTGTTCGCCGACGGTTCTAACCCTACGATTACTTAAATGGTCAATATCATCCACATCGGTTTTTGAGTTGACAAGTTCGATAAGATATTTAAGAATATCAATAATATCCTCTTTTGTCAAGACTTTAATCGAGGGATCAATCTTCAGCCCGAGTTTTTTATTAATCCTGAAACGGCCAACTTCACCCAGATCATATCTTTTATCCGAGAAGAAAAGTTTATCAATAATACCTCTTGCAGTCTCCTCATCAGGTGGTTCGGCATTACGCAACTGTCTGTAAATAAATTCAACAGCCTCTTTTTCCGAGTTAGCGGTATCCTTTTGAAGGGTATTGAAAATAATGGAATAGTCGTTGGCAATAGTCTCGTCACGGTGAAGAAGAATTGTTTTCACACCCGACTCGATGATCTGATTAATGTGTTCGCTTTCAAGAATTGTTTCCCTGTCAATAATAACCTCCGTTCTCTCGATTGAAACAACCTCACCGGTATCTTCATCAACGAAGTCCTCAATCCAGGAACGGACAACTCTTGCAGCCAGTTTACGGCCGAGCACTCTTTTCAGGCCGCTTTTTGAAACTTTAATCTCTTCGGCGAGGTCAAAAATTTCAAGAATATCTTTATCACTCTCAAACCCGATAGCCCTGAGCAGTGTAGTGACAGGCAATTTCTTTTTCCTGTCGATATATGCATACATAACATTGTTGATATCGGTGGTAAATTCCATCCAGGAACCCTTAAAAGGAATAATCCTGGCCGAATACAAAGTAGTGCCGTTAGCATGCTGATGCTGACCGAAAAACACTCCGGGGGAACGGTGCAATTGAGAAACAATTACCCTTTCGGCACCATTTACAATAAAGGTACCCTTTGGAGACATATAAGGGATCATTCCAAGATAAACATCCTGGATGATAGTCTCGAAGTCTTCATGTTCCGGATCAGTACAATATAATTTTAATTTTGCTTTAAGAGGGACACTATATGTCAAACCTCTCTCAATACATTCTTCGATAGAATACCTCGGAGGATCGACAAAATAGTCAAGAAATTCCAACACAAAGTTATTCCGGGAGTCTGTAATTGGAAAGTTCTCGCTAAAAACTTTATAAAGTCCTTCGTTTCCCCTATCCTCAGGATTCGTTTCCAGTTGGAAGAAATCCTGAAATGACTTCAGTTGAATATCAAGTAAATCGGGGTAATCATACTTTATTTTTGTCTTACTGAAACTAATTCTTTCTTTGGTAGTAGTCAAGGCACAAAAGGATTTAATGATTAAAAAAGATAATTATTGAACTAAAAACATATAAATATGAAATTAGACCACCCCCCATTTTCACAAATGGAAGAAGCGGTCTAACTTCTCAACAAAAGGTGATATGTTTACTTAACTTCAACCTCGGCGCCGGCCTCTTCCAATTGTTTTTGAAGAGCATCAGCTTCATCTTTAGTAACACCTTCCTTGATAGCCTTGGGAGCAGAATCAACTAATTCTTTGGATTCTTTAAGCCCGAGGCTTGTTAATTCTTTTACTAATTTAACAACAGCCAGTTTTGATTGGCCGGCAGCTTTAAGAATAACATCAAAAGATGTTTTTTCTTCAGCAGCTTCACCACCTTCAGCAGCAGGCCCGGCAACTGCAACAGCAGCAGCAGCAGGCTCAATGCCATATTCGTCTTTCAAAATCTGAGCTAATTCGTTTACTTCTTTTACAGTTAAATTTACCAATTCTTCTGCAAATTTTTTTAAGTCAGCCATTTTATTATAGATTAATTGTTTTTGTATTTTTTTAATTTATTTCTTCACTTTTTATTCTGCCCTTTCCGACAGCGTTTCAAGAATTCCTGATAATTTGTGACCACCAGACTGGAGACCTGAAATAACATTTTTAGCCGGTGACTGGAGCAGAGCAATAACGTCTGCAATAAGTTCATTCTTGGACTTAATGTTAACCAATGTTTCAAGCTGATCATCACCCAGGTAGGTAACCTCTTCCACATAAGCACCTTTAAGCTTAGGCTTTTCACCTTTTTTCCTAAATTCTTTAATCAATTTGGCAGCAGCATTACCTGTTTCACCAAACAACAAAGAGGTAGGCCCTTTAAGGCTTACATAGAGTTCTTCAAGGTTTTTTTCCGATTGATCCATCGCTCTTTTGAGCAATGTATTTTTGACCACTGTCAACTCAATATTCTTTTTAAAGCAAAGTCTCCTAAGGTCGCTTGTATCTTCGGCGTTTAATCCTGAAGTGTCGGCTAAATAAATATAGTCCTTAGCATTTAATTGCTCTGTTAAGCTTTCTATAAGTTGATTTTTTTCCTCTTTTGTCATATCTGAATCATTTTACCTTTAATAGCGATGAATAATTACACCGTCTTAGGATCGATTTGAATGCCCGGGCTCATCGTGCTCGACATATAAATGCTCTTTACGTATGTACCTTTGGAAGCACTCGGTTTAAGTTTGACAATAGTATTAATCAGTTCCTTAGCATTGTCGGCTATCATCTCACTTGTAAATGAAACTTTAGCTACGGCAGCGTGAATGATTCCTGTTTTGTCAACCTTAAAGTCAATCTTACCGGCCTTAACATCTTTTACCGCTTTCCCGATTTCCATGGTAACAGTACCACTTTTCGGATTAGGCATAAGACCTCTCGGGCCTAAGATTCTACCAAGTTGTCCAACTTTGGACATAACACTAGGCATTGTAATGACAACATCAATGTCAGTCCAACCACCTTTAATTTTCTGAACATATTCGTCAAGTCCGACATAATCGGCCCCGGCAGCTTTAGCTTCATCTTCTTTTTCAGGTGTACACAATACAAGAACCTTTATTTCCTTACCTGTTCCATGAGGCAGGGCAACAGTTCCGCGTACCATCTGATTGGCTTTCCTTGGGTCTACACCCAAACGAATATCCAGATCAACAGAAGCATCAAAATTTGTATAGGTAATATCCTTAACAATTTTAACAGCTTCGGATAACGGATAGACACCTTCTCTATCGAATTTCGCTAAAACTTCCTTACGTTTTTTAGTTAATTTGGCCATTTCCCGCTTTTTATAAATTCTACTAACTTAACTCCACATTAATTATCTCCAAAAGGAGGTGTCCCTTTAATTGTAATACCCATACTACGAGCTGTACCGGCCACCATTTTCATTGCGGAATCAACGGTAAAAGCATTTAAATCTACCATTTTATCTTCAGCAATAGTTCTTACCATATCCCAGGTAATAGCAGCAACCTTAGCCCTGTTAGGTTCAGGCGAGCCTTTTTTAAGTTTGGCAGCCTGCAATAATTGAACGGCAACAGGTGGAGTTTTAATAATAAAATCGAAAGACTTATCGCGGTACACAGTAATAATAACCGGCAAAACCTGCCCTGCTTTTTCCTGTGTACGAGCATTGAACTGCTTACAAAACTCCATAATATTCACACCTTTAGCACCTAATGCAGGTCCTACCGGTGGTGAGGGGTTTGCAGCTCCGCCTCTGATTTGTAACTTGATTAATCCACTAACTTCTTTAGCCATGTTAAAAATTTAACTTTAAATTGTTTACTAACGCGTAACAGCTCTTAGACAATTGCAATTTCTTAATTTAAAAACTTACTCTTTCTCAACCTGCATAAATCCCAGTTCCAGAGGTGTTTTTCTACCAAAGATTTTAACCATCACCTTCAACTTTTTCTTTTCCTCGTTAATCTCTTCGATAATACCACTAAAACTGTTAAAGGGTCCGTCAATAACCTTCACGCTCTCACCAACGATATAAGGAACATTAACTTCTTCACCCTGTTCTGCAAGTTCGTCTACTTTTCCAAGAATCCTTTTAACCTCAGCCGGTCTAAGAGGGATAGGTTCACCCTGAGTCCCCAGAAAACCAATTACATTAGGAATGCTCTTAATAGTATGAGGTATTTCACCTACTAATGCAGCCTCGATAAGGATATATCCTGGATAAAGGTTTCTTTCTTTACTCACCTTCTTTCCGTTTCGGATCTGATATACCTTTTCAAGTGGAATAAGGACATTTGAAATGTAATCACCCAGATTTAACCGGTTTATTTCACTTTCCATATACTCCTTAACCTTTTTTTCCTTCCCACTTATCGCTCTAACGACATACCACTTTTTTACTTGTTCGCTCATTCCTGATTGTAGATTGAGATATAATTAGTATTAAAAATTCTTATAGAAAACCTCCAAAATATTCTGGAATGAAAAATCCATAATATAAACTACAGTAGCGATGATGAGGGAAGCAATAGACACAACAATCGCACTATTTTGAAGTTCGCTCCAAGTCGGCCAGGAAACTTTATGAATTAATTCATCGTAGCTTTCCTTCACGTAAGTTTGTATTTTAAACTTTGCCATTTATCTAAATTTTAAAGCACGGGTGGTAGGATTCGAACCCACGACTCCTGGTTTTGGAGACCAGAGCTCTACCAGCTGAGCTACACCCGTATCATATTTATTAGAACGAATAATATTTGCATATAAAGGTATTCCGAAATATCGGAATACCTTTTATGTCAAATAAATGAATTCTCTTTATTTATTCAATAATTTCAGTTACCTGTCCGGCACCTACCGTTCTACCACCTTCACGGATAGCAAACCTCAAATTCTTAGCCATAGCAACCTCGGCAATGAGTTTAACTTCGACCGTCAGGTTATCACCCGGAAGAACCATTTCAATACCATCGGGAAGAATGATTTCACCGGTTACGTCGGTTGTTCTGAAATAGAACTGAGGACGATAGTTGTTATGGAATGGTGTGTGTCTTCCACCTTCTTCTTTCTTCAGGATATAAACCTCAGCTTTGAAATGAGTGTGAGGAGTAATTGAACCCGGTTTGGCAATAACCATACCACGGCAAATTTCCTTTTTGTCAATACCTCTAAGCAGCAGACCTGCATTGTCACCGGCTTCACCCCTGTCAAGGATTTTGCGGAACATTTCAACACCCGTACAAACTGATTTGAGTTTTTCAGCACCAAGACCGACAATCTCTACAGGATCACCAACATTGATAACACCCTGCTCAATTCTACCTGTGGCAACAGTACCTCTACCTGTAATTGAGAATACATCCTCAACAGGCATCAGGAACGGTTTGTCAACATCACGTTGCGGCAAAGGAATCCAGTTATCACAAGCTTCCATAAGTTCAAAAATAGCAGGAACCCATTTTTCCTCCTTATTAAGAGCACCAAGAGCAGAACCCTGAATAATAGGAGTATTATCACCGTCAAATTCATAGAAACTTAAAAGTTCTCTAATCTCCATATCAACCAATTCGAGGAGCTCCTCATCGTCAACCATATCAACTTTGTTCATAAAAACAACGATTCTTGGAACACCAACCTGACGTGCAAGAAGGATATGCTCACGAGTTTGGGGCATAGGTCCGTCGGTAGCAGCAACAACAAGGATAGCACCGTCCATTTGGGCAGCACCCGTTACCATGTTCTTAACATAGTCGGCGTGACCGGGACAGTCAACGTGTGCATAGTGCCTGTTGGCGGTTTCGTATTCTACGTGTGCAGTATTAATAGTAATACCTCTTTCTTTTTCTTCCGGAGCATTATCAATTTCATCAAAGGATTTAAATGATGCAAATCCCTGATCCTGAAGATTAAGAGTAATTGCAGCGGTTAAAGTGGTCTTACCATGGTCAACGTGACCGATAGTTCCGATATTAACGTGCGGTTTTGAACGATCAAATGTTTCTTTAGCCATATCAAAAAATTTATTATAAAAGTTTGCAAATATTGATTTAAAGTGAATAAACGCAGAGCCATTGACGAGAATTGAACTCGTGACCCCTTCCTTACCAAGGAAGTGCTCTACCCCTGAGCTACAATGGCAACAGAGCGGGAGACCGGGCTCGAACCGGCCACCTATAGCTTGGAAGGCTATCGCTCTACCAAATGAGCTACTCCCGCTGACATTTAAAATGCTGCTAATTAAAAAGTCTCTTGTATATATATAATATAATGTATAAAAAAAACATCTCAGCAACAAAAAAATAGTGGGGAGAGGAGGATTCGAACCTCCGAAGGCTTAGCCAACAGATTTACAGTCTGCCCCATTTGACCGCTCTGGAATCTCCCCATCCTATTTTAATAATTCAATTCAGTATTTTAAAAGAACGAGCCAATGGAGGGATTCGAACCCCCGACCGGCTGATTACAAATCAGCTGCTCTGGCCAACTGAGCTACATTGGCAGCTATTTCAATATATAAAAAACAGTCCTTTAAAAAAGGACTGCAAAAGTATAAAACATATTCTGAATAATCAAAGAAAAAATATAAAATATTTTTTCTGCCGATATTTAGTGTTTTTTTAGCTTCTCCTTATGCTTTGAAAGCTGCTTCCTTAAAGCATCTACGGCGGAATCGGTGGCTTCTTCAAAAGACTTACATTGCTTCTTTGCATAGAGGTCATACCCCTTAATTATCAATCTGACCTCTGCTAATTTGTTCTCAGGCTTGTCAGAATTGACAACTTTTAACGTAACTTCACTCCCAATTAAACCATCATAGATGGATGAAAGTTTCCCTACCTTCTCATTGATGAATGAGTCCAAATTCTTGTCTGTCTTGAAATGAACTGAATTAATGTTTACTTTCATTGTTATTCTCCTTTCATTTAGTTATGCCCTCGGATGGGCTTGTTTATAAATGTTTTTTAACTTTTCAATTGTATTATGGGTGTAAACCTGGGTGGCAGCCAGGCTTGAGTGCCCCAGGATCTCTTTGATAGCATTGAGATCAGCTCCGTTATTTAACATATGTGTTGCAAATGTATGTCGTAGCACGTGCGGGCTTTTTTTCTGTAAAGTTGAAACTTTCCCAAGATACGAATTTACAATGCGATATGCAAGTTTTTCGTAAACTTTTTTTCCTTTAATTGTTACGTAAAAATAATCATTTTGTTCAATTAACGCTATATTTTTATTTCTGACAGCAATATACTCTTTTATCGAATCAATAAATTCCTTTGAAACAGGGATGATTCGCTCCTTGTTCCTTTTCCCTAACACCTTTATATTCTGCTGATAAAAATCAATATCCGAATCCTTCAGATTAATAAGCTCCGAAAGTCTTATCCCCGTCATATAAAACATTTCGATAATAAGCCTGTCGCGTATTCCTTCAAAATCATCTCCAAATATTTCGGTTGAAAAAAGCGTTTCCATACTATCGTTATCAACAAAAACGGGGATTTTTTTTGAAGTTTTCGGAGATTGTATCCTCAACATAGGACTCTCGCGGATTAAACCTTCTTTTGTCAGATATTTAAAATACGATTTGAGTGTTGATAATTTGCGGTTAACCGACCTGGCTGATATATCCTGCTCCATAAGTTTAACAATCCACGACCTCACCATCCGATAGCTGACATCATTCACTTCGACAATATCATATTCCGATTTCAGGAACAGATCAAACTGATCCAAATCCTTTTTATAGGCTGTTATTGTGTGAGGGGAATATCGCTTCTCGAACTTCAGGTAGTTTATGAATCCGGTTGTTACCATATATAAATAAAAAAACTTCAGTCCCAAAAATAATAAAAATTTTTGAAGGAACTAAAGTTTCCTCGGTATTTCTTGTTAATTTATGTTAAACGGCTTAGCCTTCCTCCATTTGACGAAGTTTCTGCACATAAATAGCTTTCAGTTTCTGCTCTCTTTTTATTACTGAAGGTTTTGTATATTTTTGCCTTGCACGTAATTCCTTGATAACACCTGTCTTTTCAAATTTCCTTTTGAACTTTTTCAGTGCTCTGTCAATATTCTCACCTTCTTTAACCGGAATAATAATCATATTTTTGTTTTTTTATTAATTAAACCTCAACAATTACCCTTTTTAACGGGGGCGCAAAGTTATAAAATACTTTTTATTATTTACAATAAATTTTTAATTATTTTTTCAAAAGATTGCCGGTGATAAAATTCGTCAATCTTGTATAAAGATGCAGCGTCGTATTCCGTCCCGTATAAATGCCATGATTACTGTTCGGATAGAGCTGCATCTCAAACTGTTTGTTCGCATCAACCAAAGCAGTAATCATATCCATAGTATTTTGCAGATGAACATTGTCATCGGCAGTACCATGAATTATCAAGTATTTACCTTTTAACTCTTTTACGTGATTAATCGGTGAATTTTCATCATAACCTTCAGGATTTTCCTGAGGTGTTCGCATAAATCTCTCCGTGTAAATGTTATCGTAATATCTCCAGTTTGTGACGGGAGCAACGGCAATTGCCATACTAAAATAATCGGCACCTTTTGTAATGCAAAGCGACGACATATATCCTCCGTAGCTCCAGCCCCAAATTCCTATTCTTGTAGAGTCAACGTAATTCAGAGATCCGAGATATTTGGCAGCTTCTATCTGGTCAATAGTCTCATACTTACCAAGTTGCAAATAGGTCATCTTTTTAAACTCTTCACCCCTGGCACCGGTACCGCGATTATCAACAGAAACCAAAATAATCCCCTTTTGCGCCAACATTTGATTCCACATATTCGAGCTCCACGAGTTACGAACCGTTTGAGAACCCGGGCCTCCGTAAACATTCATCAAAACAGGATATTTTTTATTGGGATCAAAATCCGGCGGCTTTATCATCCATCCGTTCAACTGAACACCCTCGGATGTTGTAAATGTAAAAAATTCCTTAAAACTGAAATCATATTCTGCAAGTCTTTCGAGCAGGTCTGAATTATCTTTCAAAACCCTGAGCTCTTTTCCGTTTGCATTGTGAACGGTTATATATGACGGTGTTTTGGCAGAAGAATATGTATTCACATAATATTTGAAGGTCTTGCTAAAAACAGCCCTGTTGGTTCCGTCCCTTTTCGAAAGTTTCTTTTTACCTTTTCCGTTGAGTTTTATAACGTAAAGTTCCCTGTTTAGAGGTGATATCTCGGCTGATGTATAGTAAACAAGTCCGTTTTTCTCATCAACTCCGTTCAAGGAGGTAACATCCCAATTGCCTTTGGTAACCTGATTTATCAAATCACCATTTATACTATATAAATATATATGGTTATATCCGTCCTTCTCACTTGTTATAATAAAACGCTTGTTATCCTTAAAAAAAGTAAGGTCGTCGGTTATATCTATATAATATTTATTGGTTTCATTATAAATAACCTTATTGGTTCCTGTATTCACATCGGTCAGTAAAATTTTCAGATTATTCTGTAAACGGTTCATCCATTGAATGGCAAGAAGATCCGGATCGTTTGTCCATTTAATTCTCGGGATGTAAATATCGGTATTCTCGCCAATGTCCATCTCCTTTGTTGTACCGTCATCAATGCTGTAAACAAGAATTTTAATAACGGAATTTGCTTCACCGGCTTTTGGATATTTATATTTATATTCTTTGGGATAAAGATCACCCCATTCGGTAAATTGAAATTCCTTTACTTTACTTTCATCAAACCTGTAGAAAGCAATTTTTCTTCCGTCCGGCGACCAGAAAAAGGCTTTTGAAAAACTGAACTCCTCCTCATAAACCCAATCCGTAGCACCATTTATGATATTATTTCTGAGTCCGTCTTTTGTAATTTGCCTTTCCGATTCCGACTTTAATTCCCTGACATATAAGTTATTACCCCTAACAAAAGCAACTTTAGTACCATCAGGTGAAAATGTCGCAAGCCGTTGTTTTCCATTTTCGGAAAGTCGCAAAAGTTTATCCGTTTCAGTATCAAAAACATAATATTCCGAGATGCTTGACCGACGGTAGATACTCTCTGTTTTTGTAGCAAAAAGAATCTTTTTCTCATCCCGGCTCAACTGATAGCTGTACATTGGTATGGGCATTGTATCACCATCAGGTATTAATTGTTGCGAGGTGACAATAGTCCCGCTATAATCTCCGGTTTTATAACTATATATATTCAGACTGTCTTTTTTCAACATACAGAAATGCTCGCCGTCATTAAGCGGCCTCATTCCATAAACTCCCGAGGCATAGAACTTACGCGACCTAAAAACATCATTAAGAGTTAATTCTTTTTTTTCCACCTGCGAAAAAGCGGAAGAGGTCAATAAGTTAACAATGAGAAAACTAATAAAAACCGATGGTGTAAACTTTTTCATAATTTAATGTTTTAACTGTTTGGTTTCAAAAGTATAAAAATATTGACAAAACAAGTGTGAAATTAAAATGATTTATTATTTTTGCCGCCTGAATAAGGGATATTAGCTCAGTTGGTTCAGAGCATCGCCTTGACAGGGCGGGGGTCAGTGGTTCGAATCCACTATATCCCACAAAAAAACCGGCAATTTATAATTGCCGGTTTTTTTCATAGAGGTGTGGTAAAATAGAATGAGGCTCTTTCCCATGGTATCGGCCTGATGCTAAATGCAAATCATTAAATAAAAAATCATCAATAACGACAATCTTTTTGAACTTGTTTTACACTCCGGGTTAATCATCTTTCGTTTCAAATATTCCCGATAAAACGTACCAACCGGAGCAAACACTTTATTATTAATACCGAAACGGACAAAAAGGTTACCCTGCTTTTTTATTTTATTTTTTATTTTTTTTTAGACATCCTTTTTGTTTTTAGCTTTGTCAACATATTGTCAAATTTAAATTAATACTTGTTTAATCAATTAAAATTAAAAAAAAATGAAAAAACTTTACGTTTTAATTGCAATGATCGGTTTGTCTTCTTTTGTATTGGGACAAACCTTCTTAGCTGAAGATTTCAGCTCCAATCAAATGCCACCGGACGGCTGGACAATTGATGCACAGGCTGCTCAATGGTCAGTATCAAACTCAAACAATGCATTGGGAATAGCTCCGGAAGCCAAATTTTCCTACACAAACGGAAATGCCACCTCAAGACTAATATCTCCTGCCATTGATTTAACCGGATATTCAAGTGTATTTATCTCCTTTAATCATTTCCTTGATGACTATTCGGGCTCGGGATACTCAATCGGCTGTGCAACAACGTCAGGGGGAACAGGAGTCTGGAATACCGTTTGGGAAGTATCCCCGACAGGTAATGTTGGTCCTGAGACCTTAACATTCGAGATTAACAATTCCGATGTAGGGCAACCTGATTTTCAGTTCTGTTTCTATTTTGACGGAAATATGTATAATCTGGACTACTGGTATATTGATGATATCTTACTTTATATCCCTGTAGATCTAGATGCTCAAATGGTGTCAATCAATACCCCGTCTTATGTTGGAGGCTCTGTAGATGTATCAGGTACTTTTAAAAATTTCGGCACAACGGATATTACATCAATAGATATCAACTGGGAAGTAAACGGTGAGGTTACTATGACATCCATCACAGGACTTTCCGTACCTTTCGGAGAAACTTACGATTTCACCCTAAACGGACAGTTTGACTATCCCATTGGATCTTACGATTTAACTGTTTCCATTACTCTTGTAAATGGTGTTGTTGACGATGACCCTGCAAATAATGATTTGACAAAACAGATAAACGTTGTTAGTCATACTGTTGACAAAAGGCCTTGTTACGAAGAGTTTACAAGTTCAACCTGCGGTCCTTGCGCAGGGTTCAACACTCAATTTGTTCCCTGGTGTGAAACACATGCCGACGAAATTACCTTGGTAAAATATCAAATGAACTGGCCGGGTTCAGGTGATCCCTATTATACTGCAGAGGGAGGAGTGAGAAGGGACTATTATGGAGTGACCTGGGTACCCTGGTTGGAAGCAGAAGGGGAGTTTTGCGAAACAAGCGTCTCCGCTGCACAAGCAGTTTTGGATGAAGCAGCAACAAAGCCGGGACTTATGAGCATTGCCGCCTCACATTCACTTGACGGAACGGTAATGACAATTGATGCAACGGTACTTCCGTATGCAAACTTCAGTGAATTTAGAGTATTTATAGTTGTTTTTGAAAATGAAACAACTCAAAATATCGGTAGTAACGGAGAAACATCATTCCAGCATGTTATGATGAAAATGGTTCCGGATGCAAACGGAACACAGGTTGATCTGACCGACAGGGAACCAATAACAATTTCAGAGTCTGTTGACCTTTCAGGAACAAATGTTGAAGAATGGGATGACCTGGGCGTCGCAATTATTTGCCAGAACTATTCTTCAAAGGCCATTTTCCAGTCCGACTACTCCGTTGAAAATGCCGCTTATGCAACAGAAGCCAGGTTGTCTTCAATCCTGGTTGACGGTGAAGAAATAGCTGATTTTGATCCTGACACATACTCGTATGATGTTGCACTTGCTCCCGGCACAGTTGAAGTACCTGTTGTAGAAGCTGTTCTTATGGATGCAAACGGCACAAAGATCATAGTTCCCGCAAATGAAATCCCCGGAACAACAACTATTGACACTTACGGAGAAGACTTAGCTACTCACTTGACATACAACGTTAACTTCTCAATCGGAACAGGTATTGGTGATGAGGCTTTTGAAGCTGTAAAAGTTTATCCGAACCCCACAAACGGAACACTTTATTTCAAAGGTATTGAAGGAGCGAATGTTAAGGTATATTCTGTAACAGGTTCATTGGTTGCCGACGTTAAAGACTTCTCAACCAATTCGATTAACCTTTCCAATTTACCTCAGGGAGTTTATTATGTTTCGATTATTCTTGACGATAAAACTGTCGTAACGAAAAAAATCAGTTTACTGAAATAATATATAAATCCAATAAATTATAAAAGGCTGTCAATATCCGGCAGCCTTTTATTTTGCCTTAGTACCAATTTATTGAGTCCCTTCCGACAGTTCTTTCATCAAATAACCGGCAGTAAAGCCTTTATTACACTTTGCCACCTCTTCAGGCGTACCTTTGCAGATTATCTCCCCTCCCCTTTCACCACCCTCGGGTCCCAAGTCAATTATATAATCGGCAACTTTTATAACTTCCATATTATGTTCAATAACAATTATTGTATTTCCTTTACCGACAAGCTTTTGCAAAACCATCAACAAGACATTAACATCCTCAAAATGAAGTCCTGTTGTAGGTTCGTCAAGTATATACAATGTTTTCCCGGTATCCCTTTTTGAGAGTTCGGCCGCCAGTTTTACACGCTGAGCTTCTCCTCCGGAAAGTGTCGTGGATTGTTGACCAAGCGTAACATATCCCAAACCCACATCCTGCAATGTCTTTATTTTCTGTATGATCGCAGGTATGTTCCCGAAAAAATCCACTGCCTGGTTGATTGTCATATTCAGAACATCATTTATTGATTTTCCTTTGTACCTAACCTCGAGGGTTTCGCGATTATATCTTTTACCCTGGCACTCTTCGCAATGTACGTGTACATCAGGCAGAAAATTCATTTCTATTATTCTTATTCCCGCACCTTTACAGGATTCACACCTCCCGCCTTTTACATTAAACGAAAAACGCCCGGGCTTATAGCCTCTGATCTTCGCCTCGGGCAATGAAGCATAAAGTTTCCGTATTTCATCAAAAACCTTGGTATATGTAGCCGGATTTGAGCGGGGTGTTCTGCCTATTGGTGATTGGTCAATATCAATGACCTTATCAATATTTTTTATTCCCTCAATGGTATCAAAAGGCAAAGGTTTTTTCTCCGACCTGTAAAAATGGCTGCTCAGTATAGGATAGAGAGTCTCGTTTATCAATGATGACTTACCGCTACCGGACACTCCGGTAATACATATAAGTTTGCCAAGGGGAATATCAAGATTTACTTTTTTCAGATTGTTACCCGAAGCACCGTAAAGTTTAATAAATTTTCCATTTCCGCTTCTTCTTACCAAAGGGATTTCAATTCTCTTTCTTCCAGTAAGATAATCACAAGTGATTGTATTGCAGTTTAGCATCTCCTTTGGGGAGCCTTTTGCCACTATTTCGCCTCCGTGTCTTCCGGCACCGGGACCAATATCAACCACATAATCGGCTGCCAGAATTGTCTCCTTGTCATGCTCAACAACAATGACCGAGTTACCTATATCCCTGAGGTTCTGCAAGGACCTTATCAACCTCAGATTGTCGCGCTGGTGCAAGCCGATACTTGGCTCATCCAAAATATAAAGCACACTGGTCAGCTGCGAACCGATCTGTGTTGCAAGCCTGATGCGCTGTGACTCACCCCCCGAAAGAGTCCTTGCCTGCCTGTTGAGAGACAGATAGTCAAGCCCCACATCCAAAAGAAAGCCAATTCTGGTTTTTATCTCCCTCAGTATCTCATTGGCAATATGCCTTTTACGCTCCTCGATCCTTTCAGAAAGCCCTTCAATCCATTTCTGCAAATGAATAATGTCGTAGCTTGCCACTTCCGAAATATTCTTATCGTCAATCCTGAAATAGAGTGACTCTTTTTTCAGCCTGTCTCCCCCGCAAACATCACATTTCACAGTATTCATAAAACTTTGTGCCCACTTTTTAATACCTGCCGAAGTTGTCTCCTTGTACTGTTTCTCAATAAAGTTTATTATTCCCTCAAAATCAAGAGTATATGTAGAGGTTATTCCAAGATACTCTTTCCGGATGGTATAAGGCTCATTTGAACCGTACAGTATTGTTGCTATTGCCTCCTCCGGTATCTTTGCAACGGGAGTATCAAGATCAAAACCGTATTTGGCTGCAATAACTTCCATCTGGCCGAATATCCAATTATTTTTGTACTCCCCGAGAGGAGCAATACCACCCTTGTTGATGCTTTTTGATTTGTCGGGAAACACCTTGTTCATATCAACTTCGGTTACAGTACCAAGTCCGTTGCAATGCGGGCAAGCACCATAGGGTGAGTTAAAAGAGAAGGTGTTGGGTTCCGGTTCATTATATGAAATGCCGGTTGTGGGACACATCAGCGAACGACTGAAGTGTCTTGCCTCACCGGTTTCAAAATCAAGTATCATCACTGTTCCCTTTCCATATTTCATTCCCTGCTGCACCGACTGCACAAGTCTTTTCTCACTGTCAGTGTCAACCTTTATCCTGTCAATAACAAGCTCAATATCGTGAACCTTGTATCTGTCGAGTTTAAGTCCGAAACTCAACTCGATTATTTCACCGTCAACCCTGACCTTTAGAAAACCTTGCTTACGATATTGTTCAAGGAGTTCACGATAGTGCCCTTTCCTGCCCTTTACAACAGGTGCAAGAATAGATATTTTTCTATCCGAATAATTCTCCCTGATAAGATTAATAATCCTGGATTCGGTATATCTAACCATCCTTTCACCTGTCTCATAGGAGTAAGCATCGGCAACACGGGCATAAAGCAATCTGAGAAAGTCGTAAATCTCAGTTACTGTCCCCACGGTTGAGCGGGGATTACGGTTAACGGATTTCTGTTCAATGGAGATAACAGGGCTTAGTCCTTTTATATTATCAACATCGGGACGTTCCATATTG
>JALSSR010000102.1 GCA_026984135.1 Bacteroidales bacterium | reverse complement strand
CCATCAAAAGTTCGGCGAAGCTCATGCCGAAGTGAACGCCATTAACAATGCAAAAGAATCCGTTCGGGGAGCTACAATGTATGTCACTCTCGAGCCCTGTTCTCACTACGGAAAAACGCCTCCCTGTGCCGACCGTATTATTGCCGAAGGATTTTCTGAAGTCGTTGTTGGTATGACCGACCCTAACCCGCTCGTTAAAGGAAAGGGTATTGCAAAACTTGAGGCAGCCGGTATTAAAGTTAAGGTTTCGGTTATTGAAGATATAATCCGGAAAACCAATGAGATATATTTGAAAAATATTGAGCTTAAAAGGCCATTCTGTGTTTTGAAAACGGCAATGACACTTGATGGTAAGATAGCTTCTAAAACAGGCGATTCAAAATGGATATCAGGAGATAAATCCCGCAATTATGTCCACGAATTGAGGCATCGTTATGACGGAATTTTGATTGGCGTGAATACGATAATTACTGACAACCCTCAGTTGACCGACAGGTCAGACCACGAAAAAAAAAGGCATCCGGTTAGAATTGTAGCGGATAGTTCGGGACGAATTCCTCTGAACTCAAAAGTGTTAAATGATAACGGAAGAACAATTGTGGCGGTTACGGATAAAGCCGGTGCGAATTTTATTTCAAAAATTGAAGAAAAGGGAAAGGAGATTGTAATTTGCCCTGCTAAAGAAGGAAAAACGGATTTGGGATTTTTGATGAAAGAACTTTACAGATTGGGAATTGACAGCATACTAATTGAGGGAGGAGGAACACTGAACTGGTCGGCAGTCTCCTGTGGAATTGTTGATAAAGTGCTCTCTTTCATAGCTCCTGAAATAGTTGGCGGTATTGATGCCGTCACTCCTGTTGAGGGAGTCGGTTATGATAATATTGCAGGTAGTTTGAAATTGAAAATAGATAGTTTACAAAAAATAGGAAAAGATATTTTAATTGAATCGTATGTTCACAGGATTGATTGAAGAAACGGGAATTGTAAAATCGGTGGGTTGGAATCATAAATCGGCTGTCATCCGGATTATGGCACGAAGAGTTGTTGAGGGATTGAAAACAGGCGACAGCATCTCGGTAAACGGAGCATGTCTCACCGTTGTCTCATTTGACGGAAATTCCTTTGCTGTTGAGGCTATGGGTGAAACCATGAACCGTACTAACCTTGGTGACCTTAAACCTGACAATGCCGTCAATCTTGAAAGGGCATTAAGGCTCGGCGACAGGCTCGGCGGTCATATCGTCAGCGGTCATATTGACGGAACCGGTGTCATACTCTCTTTCCACAAAGAGGATATAGCAACAATGGTGACCTTGAAGGCTGATAAGGATTTGCTAAGATACATCATTGAAAAAGGCTCCGTTGCCATTGACGGAATCAGCCTTACGGTAGTGAAGGTTGATGATAATTCCTTTTCGGTTGGCATCATTCCTCATACTTCGCAGGAAACAACATTGTTGAAAAAACGAATTGACGAAAAGGTTAACATTGAATGCGATATGATAGGTAAGTATGTCGAGAAAATAATGCTCAAAGGAAAACCTGATGAAATAAAATCGAGAATTGATGAAAAATTCCTTATGGAAAACGGATTCTTTTAATTCCGAACAGATATATTATGAATAAATTCAACACAATAGAGGAAGCATTAAGTGACATACGCGACGGAAAGATGGTCGTTGTGGTTGACGATGAACGCCGCGAAAATGAAGGAGATCTGATTATGGCTGCCGGGAAAGTTACTCCCGAAGCCATCAACTTTATGGCAAAGTTCGGAGGCGGTTTGATATGTATGCCTATCGTAAAGGAAAGGCTTGCGGAGCTGAATATAGGAATGATGGTAAGTGAGAACAGCGACACTCATAAAACGGCTTTTACGGTTTCCATTGACGCGGCAACGGCAACAACAGGTATTTCGGCTCAGGAAAGGGCTGTGACTATCCGTAAAGTGATTGACCCTGCATCGAAACCGGCGGATTTTAACCGTCCCGGGCACGTGTTTCCATTGGAATATAAAAAGGGCGGCGTCCTTGTGAGAGCCGGTCATACGGAAGCAGCCGTTGACCTTGCCAAACTTGCCGGTTTGTATCCCGCAGGTGTGATATGCGAAATAATGAACGAGGACGGTTCAATGGCACGTGTGCCAGAGCTCATGAAGTACGTTGCAAAGCATAATCTGAAGATAATTACCATTGCCGATCTTATTGACTATCGCCGACGACACGAAAAGCTTGTGGAACGTGTCTCGGAGGTTAAGTTGCCCACAAAATTCGGGATGTTTACCGCCGTGGGGTTTATGGATAAGATTTCCGGAGAGGAGCATCTGGCTCTTGTTATGGGGGACGTGGCTAACGGTAGACCTGTGCTGGCACGCGTTCATTCCGAGTGCCTTACGGGTGATGTTTTCGGGTCATTGAGATGTGACTGTGGCGACCAACTCCACGAAGCTTTGCGCCGGATAGGAGAGGAGGGAAGAGGTGTCCTGCTCTATATGAGGCAGGAAGGTCGCGGGATAGGTTTGCTGAACAAACTGAAAGCTTATCACTTGCAGGATGAAGGTTTGGATACGGTGGAGGCTAATGAAGCTCTCGGCTTTCCCGCCGACCTGCGCGACTATGGAATAGGCGCCGAGATACTTGCAGAGCTCGGTATCAAAGAGCTGCGCCTGATGACTAATAATCCGAAAAAAATATCCGGTATTTACGGATTCGGCTTGAAAGTGATCGAGAGAATTCCCATTGAGATTTGTCATAATGACGTGAATCATTTTTATCTTAAGACAAAAAAGATCAAAATGGGACATCTGCTTGGAATTTAACGGTAAAAGTTATAAGAAAATATAAAAAGCTAAAGATAAAATAAATACAAAATTATAAATATATGAAAACATTTGAAGGACAATTAAACGGAAGCGAATTAAAATTCGGAATTATAGTTGGCAGGTTCAATGAGTTTATAAGCAGTAAGCTTCTTGGAGGGGCAATGGATGCCTTGAAGCGTCATAATGTGGATGAAAACAGTATTGATGTAGCCTGGTCGCCGGGCTCGTTCGAGATGCCGCTGATTGCAAAAAAAATGGCGCAAACCGGAAATTATGACGCTATCATCTGTCTTGGAGCAGTAATACGCGGTGCAACACCTCATTTCGACTATGTCTCCAATGAGGTGTCGAAAGGCATTGCTAATGTGATGCTTCAAACGGAAGTGCCTGTTGTGTTCGGTGTGTTGACAACGGAAAACATTGAACAGGCAATAGAGCGTGCCGGCACAAAATCAGGGAACAAAGGCTTTGATGCAGCGATGGCTGCCATTGAGATGGCAAACCTTATGAAGGAGATTTAACGGGGCAAAACTCCACTATGCCCGGGATTGCAAAGAAACGGCATTCCGCCTTTTGTCGGTGTTGTCACCGACAAGAATAGCCTTCACGCCCATTATGTCCGGAGCGTCCACGCTCGGCATAAACATCAACAATGTTGTTTTCGTTCCTGAGCAAGCCTTTCCTTAAAATCCGAAAAAGCCCGGATTTCTATTGATTACCCCTCTTTACCATGGGATGAAAGCTCAAAATAGCTTCACGCAGATACTCTCTGTCGAGGTGGGTATATATTTCGGTTGTTGTTATTGATTCATGACCGAGCATCTCCTGTACTGCCCGCAGGTCGGCACCGCCCTCGATAAGGTGTGTTGCGAACGAATGGCGGAAAGTGTGCGGGCTGATGGTTTTTTTTAGTCCTGTCCGCTCTGCAAGTTCCTTGATTATCAGAAAAACCATCACTCTTGACAATCGTGCTCCTCTTCTGTTCAGGAATAAAATGTCGGTAAAATCTTTCTTAACCTCCTGTTTGTTTCTGATATTTTCAATATAGATTTTAATGTTCTTCAGAGCAACGTTTCCGATTGGTACAAGCCTCTCCTTATTTCCTTTTCCGGTGATTTTAATAAATCCTTCCTTAAAAAAAATATTTGAGATTTTAAGATTTATCAGTTCCGACACCCTTAAGCCGCAACCGTAAAGAGTTTCGAGCATTGCCTTGTTTCTTGTACCTTCGGGTTTACTCAAGTCAATGGCATCAATAAGATTGTTAATTTCCTCAACACTCAAAGTATCAGGTAGTTTCCTTCCGGTTTTCGGAGCTTCGAGAAGTTCTGCAGGACTTTGAGTTATGAGGTCTTCAAGTAGCAAATATTTGAAGAAGGCTTTTAATCCCGAAATTATCCTTGCCTGTGAGGTTGCCGAAAGGCCTATCTCATTGATATATTTTATGAAACTATGGAGGTCGTCTGAAGTGACTTTCTCAGGGGGAATATCTTTATTTGAAATCTCAAAGAATTGCAAAAGTTTCTCAATATCGTGCAGATATGCATCAATTGAATTGTCCGAAAGTGATTTTTCCAGTTTCAGATATACCTTGAATCCTTTTATGTAATTTACCCAAATCATAAAATATGGCGTAAAATTAATTAAATCTCAGAACTAAAAGGTAAATTCCGTTTTGTGAGTTTTTCTATGTGTTTTCTTTGAGCATTAGTGCCTTTGTGGCTTATTATTGGCCATTTTGCCACTAAGTCTCAAAAACACTAAGAACCACAAAGGTATCAGTGTATAAATGCAATGAACACATACATGATAATATGTAAATTTAACATCTTTAATGCGGAACTTCAGTAACTAAATAAATGCAACTATTAAAGTGATATTGTTGTCTTTTATAAAGCCCAACTGTTTCAATGAGTTACGATATTCTATTTGTTGTTTAAAAATAACTTTGCTTATGAAAACTTTTATATCTTTTTTTCTGCTACTGTCATCATTTATTTTTTCAGGTGCTTTTTCACAGGTGGTCATTAATGAATATTCGGCCTCCAATCTTTCAGATTTTCAGGATAATTACGAAAAATATGAAGACTGGATAGAGTTGTACAACAGTGGTAGTGCGGCTGTTGACCTTGGAGGTTATTATTTAAGCGATAAGGAAAACAATCCCGGGAAATGGCAAATTCCCGAAGGCGTTATTATTCCGGCGGGAGGTTTTTTAGTTTTTTGGGCATCGGGGCGTGATGAAGTCACCGGAGGAAACCTACATACGAACTTTAAATTGAAACAGACCAAAGATATTCCCGAGCACGTTGTGTTTACAAGTCCCGACGGAACGGTTTTGGAAATTCATCAACTTGAGATTACTCAAAAAGATCATTCACGCGGAAGGATTACCGACGGAAATAATCAGTGGGGTGTCTTCAGCGAACCCACGGCAGGAAGTTCCAACAATTCATCCTTTGCCTATGCAGGATACACTGCCAAACCTTCAATGAGTGAGGATGCCGGTTTTTATTCGGAAGCTATAACGGTTTCCATTACAAATAATCAAAGCAATTCGGTGCTGAGATACACTGTTGACGGCTCCGATCCTGATGAGAATTCACCTGTCTATTCTTCTCCTGTTGAGGTCACCTCCACAACCATTATCAAAGCCCGTTCTTTTAGTAACGACAGCAATATTTTACCCGGTCTGATAGAATTTAACACCTATTTTATAAATGATAATCATACACTTTCGGTAATGTCTCTTGCTGCCGAAGAGTTGGATGATCTTTTGAATGGAAACCAGTACCTGCGTCCTTTCGGGACATTTGAATATTTTAACAAAGATGGTGAGAGGACAAACATCGGATACGGTGAATTTAACGAGCATGGTCAGGATTCGTGGGTACATCCGCAAAGAAGTATTGATTATATTTCGAGGGATGAATGCGGCTATAATTATGCAATAAGGGAGCATCTTATCCCGTCCGACCTAACCGACAGGGATGAGTATCAGCGGATAATTCTCAGAGCTGCCGGTGATGATAACTATCCCGGAATTGATTCAAGCGCACTGCTCCGTGATTTTTTTGTTCAGAATATTGCTTGCAAAGCCGATATGCACCTTGATATGAGAAGGGGGGAGAAGGGCGTTGTCTATGTTAACGGTGACTATTGGGGAGTTTACGGCTATCGCGAGAAAGTGAGCGACCACGATTATACGAAGTATTATTACGGACAGGGAAAATATGATATCTACTATTTTATGCTTTGGGGTGGCATATGGGCCGAATATGGTGGTCAGGATGCCTGGGACGACTGGAATGAAATCCATAACTTTATGAAATACAACGATATGAGCGATTCGGCTAATTTTGAATATGTTAAGTCAAGATATGATTATAAAAGTCTTGTGGATTATATTCTTATCAACTCCTACGTCGTCTGTTCCGATTGGATAAACTGGAATGTGGCGTGGTGGCGCGGTCTTGACCCCGAGGGTGGTCACCAAAAGTGGGGATATAATCTGTGGGACGAGGATGCTACTTTCAACCATTATATCAACTACACAGGAGTTCCGGGAACAACACCTTATGTTGAGCCTTGCTATCCCGAAGGTCTTACAGCAGACCCGGGTGAACATATTCTGGTACTTAACAAACTTAGGGAAAATCCGGAATTCGATCAATATTACATTACAAGATATATTGACCTTTACAATACATATTTCAGACCCGATTATATGATTAGCTATCTCGATAGTATTGAAGATGGCATGCTTCCAGAGATGCCGAAACATATCGAACGATGGGGCGGTTCGATGACACAGTGGCATAATAATGTGCAGAAAATCAGGGACTTTATAACTGCGCGCCATGGTTATCTTCCGTCGGGGCTTGCCGATTGTTACGAGCTAACGGGTCCGTATGAGCTGACAATTAATGCAGTGCCCGATAATGTTGGAACAATTCAATTAAATTCGATTGTCCATAGCAGTTTTCCCTGGGGAGGATATTATTTCGGAGGTATCGAAACGAAACTGAAAGCCGAATCCGTAAATCCCAACTGGGAATTTGACCACTGGCAAATTAATAACAACATCATTTCACCGTCCGATACTGTGAATGATATTATTGTGAGTCTGACATCAGGTGATAATATAGTTGCCTATTTTGTTGAAAAGGTATTTAACGACTCATTGGTAATCAATGAGATAAACTATAATTCGGCTGATGATTTCGACACTGAGGACTGGGTTGAGTTTTATAATCCTCAGGATCATGAAGTTGATATTTCGGGATGGAGTTTTAAGGATGAAGTTGATGACCATATTTTTACTTTTCCGGAAGGCACCGTAATTCCTGCAAAAGACTATCTGGTATTATGCAGGGATACTGCAATGTTCAAAACTTTTTTTCCCGACGTTACCAACCGTATCGGTAATATGGATTTCGGTTTGAGCGGTGGCGGCGAACTGATAAGACTTTTTAATGCCGACGGGATACTGATTGATTTTGTTGAATATGATGACGATGCACCCTGGCCAACGGAACCCGACGGTAACGGTCCCACATTGGAGCTAATTAATCCGGCTCTTGATAATGCCCTTCCCGAAAGCTGGGTTGCCTCACCTGACCACGGTACTCCCGGAGAGATAAACAGCATAACAACGAAAATTGACAGGCAACGCAGAATCGAAAGTCTGACAATGAATATTTTTCCTAATCCTGTAGCAAGTGAGGCCGTAATTCAAATTAAAGGAGATTATGAAATTGCAGATGCGACGGTTGCCGTTTACAATATGTTCGGTAAAGTGGTCAAAAGATATGAAAATTTGACCGCAGGCAGGATAATTTTCAAGCGTGGCGATTTACCTGCCGGTATGTATCTTGTGAAATTTTATGACGGAAACGTTGTGAAGGATTCAAAAATGGTAATAAGGTAAATAACCTGTCCCGAAAAACCGGGAAGATTTGCATTTGATACCGGTTACAAATCCTGATGTCATCCGGTTCGGAATTATTTAATTATACATAGCCTTGTCGAAGTATAAGCCTTGCATACGGGTAAACGCTAAAATCCCGAAGAGCTTAGTCGGTAAAACCTTTCAGGATGAAAATTGGTCTTGAGCGTCGGAAATCCTGAAAGGTTGCCACATCAAACGGTTTTGTCATTGAATTGCCCGGACTACACAAATGAAATATTTGAATTTCGACCTTTCAAGTCGCCTGCGCATAAGGCACTATTCGACTTGAAAGGACGCGAACCGGTAAAACCTTTCGGGATGATAGCCAGCCTTAAGCTCCGGAAATCCCGTAGGTTGCAGTACAGCAAAAACACAATGATAATGCATACTAGAACGGAGTATCCTATCAACAGTCTCCCCATTTAGAGAGATTTAGTTGGGCAAAAACGAAGGATTAACATTTCGCACCGGCAATCGCCAAAATCTAGGACAGCTACGGTTCGTTTAAATTTTCCTGTCCATTAAATATTTTATACAATTATGGTAAAGACTGTAAATGTAATAAATATGGTTATCATAAATTTTTATCTTTTCCGGAAATAATTTGTTCTCCAGATGTATCTCCCGGATAATATCACCTTTGTTTATGTCAATTTCTTTAAGCGTAATAATTCCGTTATTAATAAACTTTGCATAGAATCTGCCGTTTGCCTTGTCTTGATATATCATATCAGCCCAGTTTGATAACATTGGATACCGAATGGATACACTTTTGAGAAAATTATAATTTTCATCAAGGAAAACGATTGAGTCGGTAACGTGATTAAAAATAATAATAGTGTCATTATTAATAAATAGCGGATTATACGAAGGGATACATCCTATTCTTTCAAAAAACCATTGATGCTGCATAATTTGTCTGGCTATTTTAATGTTATTTACGGAAATATCTCCCATTATATCTACATTCCCGTATTTTGCCAAAAGTTCGTTTTTCCTGTCTAGTGAATTTTGGGCAAATAAATAGCGGTTTTCATCATATACCAGATATATATTCCTTTTATCACTATCATTAATAGACCAATAGTTAACTTTCTGATTATGCTTGTTCAATGTTTTAAAAATATAATTTTTATTTATGAAACCAACACAATTACTTAACAATTCATTGTACTCTGTTATGCAATGCGGCGGGTAAATATATACCGAAGTATGTCCTTTGGTTTTTTGAACAAAAAGTTGAAATACAGAATCTTCCGTCATAATATTGATATTCCCTTTGCAGTCTTCATCTATAGTAACGGCTTTAAAATCCAACTCATTATCAATATAGGAAGTGTCATTTCTATTGCAAATTCGCAAAATTTTATTCTGCTTTTCCTGTAATAAAAGAATAATTCCGGATTCATTAACTGTATAATCCAGTAAAATATTTGAGGGGACACTACGGTAAACGATTTTGTCGGCATAAGCTGTAATTTCAAACTGGTCAATAAGGATTTTATCTGTTGATAAGACAATCGTAAAATAATTTCCATGCTTTTCCAGTACTTCTTTATTAATGATAATTGTTCTCTCTTTAAATCCCATATATGAAATAGTAATAGTCGTGGGGATTTTCAGAAGTACAAGTGAAAAAACACCTTCCCGATTTGATATTGTTCCTTGATTCTTCTCACCGGTTAAAATATTTGCATTTGACAACGGATTGCCATATTCATCAACAACTTTACCGTAAATCAAAGTGTTTTCTGCTTGGGCAAAGAGAGAGAGACTAAATAATAAAATTAATAAAAACAGAAAGGAGGTTAGGATATTATGGATGGACTTTTTCAAAATTGTAGTCTTTTAAGTCTTCTGTTCTAAATTCAAGTAAAAAGTTAATTGTTTAGAAATGATTTGATTTCAGAAATAAATTCTTTCATATCATTAAACATCTCTACTACATTGTCTTTTTCAAAATTAATAAAAATATCATAATCACCTTTTGTTCTTCGAATATATGCCTTGTTAACTATTTTACCATACTTTGTGTTTATTAAGCCCTTATTTATGAAATTTTTATTAAACCAACCTATTAATTGAGTATGTTTTGATGTTTCAAACTCATATTTTAAACCTAACGCCAATAAAGCATAAAAAATGCCATAATATATTCTGTTAATTGCTGAGCGCAACCTATTATTTTCAATTAATAATTGCACGTCTGAAACCGTTTCATTTGCTTGCTCTAACCGGTATTCAATTAGTTGCTTTCTGTCGTTTTCACTTAAAGTCATGCGTAAATACCTTTTTTTAATGCATTCATAAAAAGGGGCTGCTTTCCACGAATTGTATTTATTTCATTAATGGAGAAAATATGAACATCAAGTATAATATCATATTTCAGATTTATATCATAGCATTTGTCAAGTATTTGATTTTCTTCTGTTTCAGAGAACTCTTTTTTGACAATAATCAAAACATCATAGTCGGAAAACGGATTCTGATTACCATTCGCTTGTGACCCGAAAAGAATAACATCTTTAATGGTCTCTCCGAAATTATTAATTAAATGCTTTTTTAAGTCCTCAATAATATTAATTACATTTGACATTATTTATATCTTTTTTGAATGACAAATATACAATTTTTATTTATTATTTCCACTTTAAAAATTAAAAAAGCTATAAAACCAATGGAATCAGCCTCCATGTATTTTTTGAGTAATCTTTGTAGTCTTTAAAATAGTCCTTCAGCAGGCTTTCTTCGTAAAGCATTTTCAGGAAGAGATTTATCAGAAAAACAGCGAAAACGGTAACATTGAACACTGATAAATTACTGACTATAACCGGAGGGAATAGTAGCAAGAGTGAAAGGTACATCGGATGACGTATGATTTTGTAAGGGCCTGTTTGTATCAACACGGAACCTTTTCTCGGAACCGGAGATATGTTCAGTTTGCTTTTTGCCATCTCCAAAACAGCCCATATTGCAATGAAAAGTCCTGAAAATTGTACCAACATCAACACGGGAATGGATGATATCAAACGATTCATTGACAGCATAATAAAAAGTGTGCTATATTGAACTACAGTCAGTATTACGGCTTTAAAATCTTTCATTAAATGAAAAAATCAGAATTTGAATGACATATATAACCCCGCATTGCCCCGAATGTTTACCGGTGCAAAAGAAAATTTGTCATTAATCTTCCTTTTTTTATGCAGAAAGGGTATCAGCCAGCCCGTTAAAGAACCGGCAGCATAGGCTGCAATAACATCCGTACGGTAGTGCTTGCCTGCTTTTATCCTGAGAAATCCTGTGAAGGCGGGATAGAGTGCCGCAATAGTCCACATTGATACTCTGATACCCGTTTTCATTTCGGGATGATATTCGTCCAGAACGGATGCAATGAATACGGACATTGCCGCCGTTGTTGAAACATGTCCCGAAAAGAAAGACTCCCTGCTGTCGGTACCTGTCCGTTCTTCAATTGGTGCGTCAGGGTTATAGACGTAGGGCCTCGGTCTGTCGGTAAGATTTTTTACGGTTGTTGTGATTCCGTAATTGACACTCAATACTTCCCACGACATAAGTGCAAGCCAGCCGAAGTCACTCCTTGTCGGTTTATTTGTAAGAAAAAGAAGCGGAGATACAACCGAACCTATCAGAAACACATCACTCACATTTGAGGCTTCACCCGACCAGTTGTAAGTTACTCCCCTGTCGAAAGGATTTACATCATCCCTGTTTAAGTCTGCAAGTTGCTGCGGATTATACGGTTCCGTTCCGTTTGTTTTATCCAAAATAATGCCGGTAGTCATTACTCCGAGAGAGGCTGCAATATAGGGTATTTCGTGTTTCCACCCGAAGGTGTACGGGGTATGAAAGGCGTGAATATTGTTTTTGCACATCCAACATTTGACACTATCGCCCGAATACTGAGGTAGAACATTATTGGTAACCAGCAAAAGAATAATTGTAAAAACGGAATATCGTATTTTCATTGAATAATATCTTATATGAGAAAATATCAGGTGGCAAATTTAATTTATTTGGATATCACTGGATATGATTTTTGCAACCTTTCTGTGTCCTGCCGGATTCCAGTGCCACGATTCTCTGAAATAGAAAGTACCGCCGGGAGCATTTTTTAACGAATCGGTCAAATCCAGATATTTAATACCCAAACTATCGGCTATTTTGTAAAAAACTTTGTCGGGTTTATACATATCGAACATCGTCGTGTCTTTAAGATTCACATTTTTAGGGAAGTAGGATATTTCGGAAGGTTTAGATACAGCTACTTGTCCCGGTACAAAATAGATCTTAAAATCAGCTTCGTATTTTGAACAAACCTTCTTCATTTCGTCAAGATATCCGCTAAGCTTTGAAATATGTTTACCGTCATAAAGTTTGTTGTTATCTTTTTCGTAGAAGTAGAGTAACGATTTTGCATATTTCCATTTTGTATCGTTTTGTTTTTTCCCAAAGCTGTTCATAATTTTATTAAAACGGTATGAAAACTGGCTTAAATCAATGAGTTTTTCATTTTTTTGTACTCCCGGTTTTGAAATGAAACCTATACTTTGCAATCTTTTTTCAGGTGTGAGGGAGGCCTCTTCAAATTCATTTATAAAAAACTCATAAACAACAAGGTCAGGTTTGAACAACGGACATAACTCTGCAAGTTGTGCACTCTCCTCCATAGGTCCGTAACCTGTTACGCCTGCATTTATCACCTGTATTTTACGGGTAGGATATCTTTGCTGAAGCTCTTTTTCGAGGAGATAGGGAAACGACTTTTCATATTCCATACCTTCGGGCATTGCAAAGGCATCGCCGAGAATCAGTATCCGGTAAACGGTTGAATCCTCTCTTTCGGGTGAAATCTCCGGAGAGGCCAAACCGTATGAATTTGTCTTTAAAATGTAATCGTAATTATTGTATCTCAAATGAGTGATTTTACCGGGTTTCAGTCCGTAAACTCTTGTGGGATGCTGCATCAGTGCCGGGAATTCTCCCCATTTACCCGCTTCAACAGGTTTGTATGTTTTAAGATATTGGTTTATCCCAAGAATGCTTCCGTAAATAATTATTGATGAGACGGTTAATGACAGATTCTTTCTTTTTGTAATTAAATTGATCAAAAGGGAAAGAAAAATAATGGATACTGCTGCAATTACGGATATTTTACCTGCCTGAAACGGAAATATGAAAAGTTGAATAACGGCGACAAGAAGTACCGTGAAATGAAAAAAATGAAGAAGTGCATTTTTTCTTTTTATAATAATCGTGCTGAATATTGCCTGAAAAACAATTATTAACAGCAATAGAAGTGAAAAAAGGCGGCTTTTCATCTCCATAGAAATTCGCGGTTCTATGAAAAAGAGAATAAGGATAATAAAGAAATCGGTAAAGATAATAAGCTTTAAAACAGCCTTCTTTTTCTTGATGCTTTTGATGAATTCGGTGGCAACCGGAATCGTTTTTTCAATGATAAATGCAACCGGCACAGACAATATAAGAATCAATACGGCAACTAAATAGTGCGCTTTGCCGCTGAAACAGCAACCCGACCATCGTAAAGGAGCCTGATGCAGAAGGTACAGCCCGTATGAGTATATTCCCAACCAGGTTATTCCTTTTGCAATCCTTCCCGAACCTTCTTTAAACACAAACCTGAAAATGCTGTAAAACAATCCCGTTAAGCCGATGGAGACGAGCATATTTGATATTAAGGTGGTTGCAAGAATCAGTGATGAGACAAATCCTGCAATGTAAATTCCTGCCGAGTAAATGAAAATCCGGTTTTTTGAAAAGCGGGCTTCGGCATTATAACCGTTATCCCGTAAATATTTTCCAATTGCCATTCCCACGGCAAACTCTCCAAGTCTTGTCCCGAAAAAGATACCGTTCATCCAATAGGAGAGGTGGTGAGAATATCTAACTCCCACAATACCCGAAAGCCTTGATAAAACTGTAAAACCGACCGTTATTATAAGAAATCTTTGTACACCGCGTTTTCTCAACAGGTTAAAAAGGAAGGGAAACACAATATAGAGTTGCAATATCAGCCAGATGAACCACCACGAAGGGTTGATATAATAAAAAAGTCCGTCGGTAAAACGCAATCCTGCCAGGCTCATCAGAACTTTCGGATTTCCCGCGTTCAGATTATTTTCAGGAATAAGAATAGCAAGTGCAAGTATCAAAATGTGAATGGTAATATACAACGGAAAAATACGAACAAGTCTTTTACGGTAAAAGTCGTTTGTGTCGAACAACGATTCTTTTCTAAAAGCCGAAAGTGTCAAAGTAAGACCGCTGATCAGGATAAAAACCCCCGGACCGCTGTCACCGAGCCAGCCGAGGAAAGTTATTGCAGATCGCAAAATATTTCCTTGGGGAAAAAGGTTGTGCATTCTTACGGTGAAATCGGGCCAGCTTCCCGAAGGATTTGTAAACCAGGGACCGGGGCCGAATGTTTCAACAAAATGATTGAGCAGTATGCCGAGAATGGCGAATGCCTTGATAGCATTTACCCAAGCAAGGTTTATTTTTGTATTACTCTTCACTTTTGAAAATATTTATAAAATCTTTTTGTTGCTATTGAAAGTAACTCCTTATCGCCTTTGCTATCGCCATAAACAGATATTTCATCAAAATCCCGAATATTTATATTTCGTTTGAGTCTTATTACTTTTTCTTTTCCATAACAATTTTTACCGTTAATCCTGCCCGTAAGTTTCCCGTTTTTTACATCAACTTTTGTGGCTACAACTTGAATGTCGTAGTTTTCAGCCCAGCGAGCTATATAGTTTTCAAGTGAAGCCGACACTATAATTATTTTGTTATTGGTTGATTTTCCATTAATTATGTTTTGCAAAGCTTGTTTTTTGATAATTCCCGGCAATACTTTCTCAGCAAAGATATTACATTTACGGTTATATTCTTCAATAGGTGTGTTTTTTAAAAATACCGATAAAAAAAATTCTTTAAGCTTCCAGTTTGGAATGATTCCTATAAAATACAGCAGGATGGCAGGGGATATCAAGGTGATGAAAAAATAATACTTTTTTCGTCCTTTCATAAACTTCAAAAATTCCAAAAAAGAATCTTTGTTTGTTATTGTTCCGTCGAAATCGTAAATTTCGAGTTTCATTAAAATATTAGTTTAGTAAAAATATTAATGCACTTGATGCCTTGTCTTCAAAAACTTTGGGATATCTTTTTTCAATAAGCCGGGTAAAACTCCTAAGCCCTTCCTCCCTGTTAATATGCAAGCAGACTATAAGTTTTGCGCCTTTATTTTTCAGCTCTTCAAACTGTGTCATATCCCAATCTTTCTTTTGCAACGACCATCCTGTTGTCCCCGAATAATAGTACAAAACAGGACTAAGATCATTTCCGCCCTTATGTATTGAGTAATTGCCCAAAGTTACTATTTTATCTCCTTTTTCAATGTGTTTTTCAATTTCTTCAGCTATTTTCCATTCGTATTTTTGCCAAACATTAATATTAGACTTATCTAATTTGTTAAAGTTAACCGCGCCAAAGGTCAGAACAATCAGGGTAATAGAAATAGCAAATGAATATCTGAATTTTTTCTTAAATATCCGCGATAGAAAAATTGCCCCCACTACAGTTCCTGTTGCCATCATAACGGCTGCAGGCGGTGTCAGAGTAAGGTGTCTGTACATTCCGTCAATATTGCCTTCGGCAACTATTATGAAAAATGAGGCAATAGCAGTAAGATAAGCGATGAAAACCAATCCCTTTTTTGTCAGCAAAAGAGCGATTACTCCGGTTAGTAAAAGCAACACTCCGAAATAACCGCCAAGCATATAAAAAAGATTTTGTTTCATCTTAAAGTACCAATAGGAAGAGCTTAGCATATTTAAGGTTTGAAATTTGTCGTGCCCTTCGAAAATGCCGAAAACATCAATACTGTTTTTGGTGAGGTAATAGGCATAAGAATACCAAAAAACAGCAGGGATTATTGATATCATCGTAACTGTAATAAATTTGGCTACCGTCCTTATTTTCAACCCTGAGAAGTATATGAAAATATATAGAACCGGCAAGGAAAGATAAAGCGAGGTGGGTTTAAGCAAAAGGGCAATAGCAAAGAAAACAATTGCCCTAATAAGATTTCTCTTTTTCCCCGTCAAGTGAAAGAGAGTGAAATAGTAAAGAGTCATTACGGAAAAGGCTATAAGTGTCGGTTCGGAATATAGAAAATTACCGTAGTTGTGAAAAACG
>JALSSR010000101.1 GCA_026984135.1 Bacteroidales bacterium | reverse complement strand
TTTGAAACACAATTCACCGTTCCGCTTAACACTGACGAGGAATACGGTTACCTAAAACTAAGTTTTTATGCAACAAACGGGGTAACGGATGCTTCGGGTTTCTTTTCAGGCTTACTTGAAGGCGGTGAACCCAACGGTGTTGAAGAACTTGCAATAGGCGATGTGTTCAAAATTTATCCTACGGTTACCGATGATAACATTTCCATTGTTGCATTACAAAACCCTGGAAATGTTGAAATTAAGCTGCTTGACATTTCCGGAAAACAAATATTGACAGTTGATAAAAACCTGAAGGGTAAAGGAGAGCGGATGAAATTGGGAATTTCTGATTTGGAAAAAGGAATGTATGTTCTCAGATTAGTAACGGAAAATGGAATCTACTCACAAAAAATAATAAAAAAATAATCCCCCCTTATATATATTCGCCCAACGGTCCCCTTTTCTGTCTGAGAAGGGGATTTTTTACTTTCATTTCAATTTCAAAAGGAACTCCATGGTATCAACTCCGTCGGCATAATCCCACAACTCCGGTTTTTGAGCATTCCCGAAGGGTACGGCCCCGGAAACGGATTCGGGATTACCGATAATACATTGTATATATTCCCGCTCCGATTTTAATCTGCCGGCAAGTTTTGCAAGATCATCATAATACTCGAAATAGAGTACGGAGGGTGGTGAAGCATACGAAACATCTTCTTTTATCATCAGAAAATCATTGCTAAAATGGTGCACTTTATTCAACAAATAAATTGATCTGTAGTAGTCATAATTATTACTGTATTTGTGATGATGAGTGATATCCTTATATTCCGACAATGCACTAAAAAGTCTGCCAAAATCATAACCGGCAGGCACAAAGAGTTTTGAAACGCTCCTGCAGCCTAATCCGAAGTAGAGAAAAATATCCTGTCCCAGTTTTTGAAGTTCCGGCTCCGGCTCCGTTCCGGTAAGGACGGCAACCCCGTTTCTGTTTTTGCGGATGATATTGGGATATTTCCCAAAGTAGTACTCAAAATAGCGCGAAGTGTTATTGCTTCCGGTGGCAATAACGGCATGAAAATTTTGCAGTCTATCTTCGGTAAACTCAATATATTCTTTAAACTGCGGCTCAATACCAATCAAAATATCGGCAATTGCAGGCAAAAGTTTATTGTCGTCTGACGACATTCGTCCGAGAAATAGGTTTCCCGACATCAATACGGATAAAAAATCGTGAAATCCCACGGCAGGGACATTTCCTGCCATCACCACACCGACGGTTAACGGTTTCTCCTTTTTCGTCATCATTTGCCTGTACGGTTCGAGCCACCTTAGAATTTTTTCTTTTTCAAGGCTCTCCCCTATTGCAACAATTGCATTCCTGACATTTTCTTCTGTAAACCATCCGTTATAATGAGCAGCATCACGTATCAAAATTTCCAAAGGGTGGTCATTAGATATGTCCTTATTTTTAAACGAAACGAGAGTATTTCCCAATTCCGTAATGGCATTTATTCTTTTTTCTATGTTAATCATTTGTGATTATAAATTATCATTAATCATTTGCAACACATTTAGTGTCGGCATAATACTTTGAGTTTCTGCCAATTATCAGAACTAAAATAATTTTGACTCACAAAACAGAAGCAGGAAACCGTCAGCAAAATTAATCATTAAAATAAATTTCAAATAAATTATATTTTTCACAATAATATTTTACTTTTGCTCAATTATTAATGCATAATTAATTTAAAAATATAGAAAAATGAAAAAACATAATTTTTACGCCGGGCCGTCAATCCTGCCCGATTTTACTATTGAGAACACTGCGGAAGCAATCAGGGACTTTGCAGGTATGGGGCTTTCCTTAATGGAGATATCACACAGAAGTAAGGAATTTGTTGCCGTAATGGACGAAGCACAAGCTCTGTTCAAAGAATTGCTAAACATTCCCGAAGGATACTCTGTTCTATTCCTCGGAGGAGGTGCAAGTACACAATTTGCTATGATACCATACAATTTGTTGAATAAAAAAGCCGCCTATCTTAATACCGGTGCCTGGGCTAAAAAAGCCATTAAGGAGGCAAAACTTTTCGGAGAAGTTGATGTTGTGGCCTCATCGGAGGAAACCACATTCAACTATATTCCAAAAGATTATACTATCCCGGAGGATGCCGATTATTTTCATATCACAACAAACAATACCATTTACGGTACCGAGATAAGAGAAGACATTGACAGTCCCGTACCTCTTGTGGCCGATATGTCGTCAGATATTTTCAGCCGTCCCGTTGATGTTTCAAAGTATGTCCTAATATATGGTGGTGCTCAGAAAAATCTCGCACCGGCAGGTGTAACTTTTATAATTATTAAAGATGACATCCTCGGTAAAGTTGACAGAGCTATACCGACAATGCTTAATTACCAAACACACATTGATAAAGGCTCAATGTTCAACACACCTCCCGTTGTTCCCGTTTATGCGGCGTTACAAACATTAAAATGGTTGAAAAACAACGGTGGAATTGCAGAAATGGAGAAAAAGAATATTGAAAAGGCCAGGATTCTTTATGACGAAATAGACAGAAACAAACTGTTTGTCGGGACTGTTGCCAAGGAAGACCGTTCGCTGATGAATATCTGTTTTGTTATGAATGAAGAATATAAAGAGCTTGAAAAAGAATTCTTCGATTTTGCCACTGCCAAAGGAATGGTTGGTATTAAAGGCCACAGATCGGTAGGTGGATTCAGAGCTTCCACCTATAATGCATTACCGAAAGAAAGTGTGGAAGCATTGGTAGCTGTTATGCAGGAATTTGAAAAAATGAAATAAAAGAACATTTCAATAATGCGGCTTTGTAATTGTTAAGGTGGCTGTAAACCAATCAGCCGTAACAATTGTCACTGTTATTGAAAGAAAAATAAACGAAAAACTATTTTATTATGGCAAAAGTATTAGTTGCAACCGTAAAACCATTTGCTAAAGCAGCAGTGGATAGTATTAGACAAGTCTGTAAAGATGCGGGTTATGAATTTATTTTACTTGAAAAATATGCCGATCAATCCGAATTTGTAAAAGCAGTGGAGGATGTTGATGCTTTGATTATCAGAAGTGATAAAGCAACCAAAGAGGTTATTGATGCTGCAAAAAACCTCAAAATCATTGTCAGGGCTGGTGCCGGATATGACAATATTGACCTGGAGGCGGCAACGGCAAAAAATATCGTGGTGATGAACACTCCGGGACAAAACTCCAATGCAGTAGCCGAACTTGCGCTCGGAATGATGGTTTATATGGCTCGTAACAAGTTTAACGGTACTGCCGGAAGTGAACTGAAAGGGAAGAAACTTGGTATTCACGCTTTCGGGCATGTGGGAAGTCTTGTCGGTGAAATTGCAAAGGGTTTTGGTATGGAAGTATATGCTTTTGACCCCTTTATTGCAAAAGAAAAAATTGAAAGTATGGGAGCCAAAGCAGTTGATACCGAAGAGGAATTATATAGTACTTGTCAGTATATTTCGCTGCATATCCCGGCTAATGAGCATACAAAAAAGTCTATTAACTTTAATTTGTTGTCGAGAATGCCAGAAGGTGCTACATTGCTCAACACCGCAAGGAAAGAGGTTATCAATGAAGATGACCTTTTGAGGGTGTTTAAAGAGAGAGACGATTTTAAATACGTTTCCGATATCGCTCCGGACATCAAAGAAGAGCTTGAAAGTAATTTCGGCGAAAGATGTTTCTTTACACCTAAGAAAATGGGAGCACAGACTGCGGAAGCCAACATCAATGCAGGAATTGCGGCTGCAAAGCAAATTGTAGGCTTCCTGGAAAAGGGAGATACAACTTTTAAAGTTAATTAACGGCAATATATAACAAACGGTTAACTTGGTATTTTCCAGTCACTTGCTGTTTATGGAGGACAGATGGTGGCGGGGAAATATAATTAATTATAACAAATCCGGATAAATTGAATTTATAAACAAATAAAAGTTTTAACAATGGAAAACGAAACCCCAAGAACTCAAACA
Organism: Bacteroidales bacterium; assembly: GCA_026984135.1. Lineage (GTDB taxonomy): Bacteria > Bacteroidota > Bacteroidia > Bacteroidales > JAADJA01 > JAADJA01. The sequence goes on along the minus strand of JALSSR010000101.1, from coordinate 4,051 downwards.
TTCTTCAGATTTGAAGATTTAAGAATCTATCACAAAGCATTGGATTATATAGACTGGGTTTACAACGCCACAGGATTGTTCCCGACCGAACATTCAAGTGAATTGATAAACAGGTTCAACGCTTCGGCACAGGATATCGCTCTTTATATTTCGGAGGGTTCGGCAAGAAACAAAAGCCAGTTTGTATATTACCTGAAAATGGCTAAAAGCTCAATCAGGGAGTGTGTTGTTTTCACTTCTGTAGCAGAAAAACAGGGACTGTTAACAGAAACCCTTGTTGAGGAATCCAGAACCTTTTTGATGGAGATGACAAAGATGATTGGGGCTCTAATAGGTTCGTTGCAGAAAAACAATCACAAAAATAACAACAAATCATACCATCCTAACAGGTTTGATGAGGAATCCCATCCCGAACCGCAGGAAATAGTTGAGGATGATATGTCAACAGAGATTTTCGGAAATTAGTATTACTTAAATCTATTGAAATTGCCGATATAGGCAACGGAATAATTAATAAATCTAAAACAATTAATACGACTATGGCGATTTTAAAACCATTTAAAGGACTGCGCCCGCCTGAGGAGCTGGCATCAAAAGTAGCTTCAAGACCCTATGACGTTCTGAACTCGGAAGAAGCTCGTAAAGAAGCGGAAGGTAATGAATACTCTCTTTTGCATATTATCAAACCGGAAATTGACCTGCCCGAAGGTATTGATGTCCATTCCGAAGAGGTTTATGCTAAAGCAAAGGAGAATTTTGAAAAATTTCAGAAGGAAGGATGGCTGGTTCAGGATAATAAAGATTACCTCTATATTTACGGCCAGACGATGTTCGGGAAAACCCAATACGGAATTGTCGGTTGTGCCGCAGTTGACGACTATCTTAACGGTGTCATTAAAAAACATGAACTTACCAGACCCGACAAGGAAGAGGACAGGATGAAGCACGTCAGAATCAACAATGCAAATCTGGAGCCTGTTTTCTTTGCATATCCCGCTTTTGAAGAACTTGACAACATTGTGAAAGAATATGTAATCAGTAATGTTCCCGTTTACGACTTTGTTGCGGATGACGGTGTGGGACATCATTTCTGGGTTATAAAGGAAGATGATATTAATGAAAGGATTGTTAAACTTTTCAACACTATTCCAAACACTTATGTTGCCGACGGTCATCATCGTACTGCTGCTGCCGCACTCGTTGGAAAAGAGAAGAGAGAAGCAAATCCCAATCATACGGGAGATGAGGAATATAATTATTTTCTTGCGGTTCATTTTCCCGACAACCAATTGACAATTATAGATTATAACCGTGTAGTAAAAGACCTTAACGGGATGAAGCCGGCCGATTTTATTTCAAAACTGAAGGAATCCTTTGAAGTTAAAGAGGTTGGAAAAGATATTTACAAACCCGACAGACTACATAATTTCGGAATGTATCTTGAAGGCAAATGGTATTCACTAACGGCAAAAGACGGCACATATAACGACAACGACCCTATCGGAGTTCTGGATGTCACAATTCTTTCGGATCACGTACTGGGTCCGTTGCTCGGCATTGAAGACCTCAGACGGTCGCAGAGGATTGATTTTGTCGGCGGAATAAGAGGACTGGAAGAACTTAGCCGTCGTGTTGACAGCGGTGAGATGAAGGTTGCTTTTGCACTTTATCCGGTTTCAATGAAACAATTGATTGATATTGCCGACAGCGGAAATATTATGCCGCCCAAAACAACCTGGTTCGAACCGAAATTAAGAAGCGGACTCGTTGTTCACAAACTCGATTAATCATTAAAAATATTTTACTAAAAAGCGCAGTCAACTGCGCTTTTTTTTATTTTAGAACAAACCTCATTTTTTAAATAGTTACCGGTCTGAAATTAAACAAACGGTTCCAAATCCGCAAAGCAGATTCATACATTTATCACATTTGTAACAGTATTCACACATCAAATAAAGCAATTTACTACCCGAATTATGTTACTCACATAAACAGTTGATTTTATTACACTTACAATATAAATACAAAAAATCGAATAATTTGTAAAACGGAGTTAATAATTGACATTTATACACAACACAAAATTCCACCTAAAAACATATCATATCACCATATACAAACATCTTTTTCTGCTTTTTATACAATTTCATTAAAGTATTTGTTTAAGCTATTGGCTAAATTATACTCTTTTTCAAATCAAATTTCGGCATATTTGTTAACTTATTGTATTTCCGGGTATTATCAAATCAAAAGATAAATAAAATAAATCTTGTTTACATCAAAAACATTATTTACATTTGTAACCTAAATTAAACGGTGGATTTGAGATAGTTTGTATTTACATTTGTAACCTTTACAATTGTAACGGAAATATAAAATATACTTTTGTAAACAGAAAAAATGACAGTATTTTTCACACAAAAAGGGAACAAAATTATGGTTGAACGTATTCAATTAATATTAAAAACACTGAACCTGTCCCCCACCCGGCTGGCAGACGAAATTGAGGTTCAGCGGTCAAGTGTTTCACATATTTTGTCGGGACGAAATAAACCGAGTCTGGATTTTGTTATGAAAATTCTTTCCAAATATCCCGAGATAAATTCGGACTGGTTGATGTTTGGAAAAGGAAAGATGATAGCAACTTCCGAACCGGAAAAGGAGTTGTTCGAAAACAACAGGGAGAAAAAGGAAGAAAAGGAAAAAGAAACGGTGCATCTTGAGGTCAGGTCGGAAGATCCCGTTCCGTATGTTAATTTTTCAAATAAGAGAATTGAAAAGATTGTCGTATTTTATTCCGACAACACTTTTAAAGAATTTTTACCAGGATAGACCTTGGTTATTCAAGTACTTTAAGTTTTGCAAATTTCAGAAGCAATTGCTTTTGCCCCACCGACTGAAAGAAGATAGCGGCCTTTTTACTTGCACCTGCTCCTTCTACACTTAGCACCTTTCCCTTACCGAATCGCTGATGTTCAACCTGAACTCCGGGAACTATTTTCTGAACCGTTTGATAATCACTATCGGTAAAGCCCCCTGCAGGTTCGGAATATTGAGCCTGATTCATTTTTTTCAGCTTTTTATTTCCATATTGCGGGGGCGGCTGATTAAACTTAGGGGTTTTCCCCGGTTTCCTTTTTTGAACAACCGGCTGCGGAGCCTTTCTTCGCGGAAGTTCGATAAATTTATCATCAATCTCCTCAATAAACCGGCTTGGCTCACAGAAACCAAGCTCTCCCCAGCGATATCTGCTTTCGGAAAAAGAGATTGTCAGTTTTTTCTCAGCTCTTGTAATTGCAACGTAAAAAAGCCTGCGCTCTTCTTCAAGGTCTGTCCTGGATCCAAGCGACTGAGGTGAAGGAAACAGGTTTTCTTCCAGTCCCACAATGTAAACATAAGGGAACTCAAGTCCTTTGGCTGCATGAATAGTCATCAAAGTCACTTTATCACTATCATCGTCCTGTGTATCCGCATCCGTAACCAATGCAATATCCTGCATAAAAAGGTCAAGTGTCCGGATAGAGTTATTATCTTCGCTGCTTTCCGTCTCGCCCTTTTGCTGTCCTGGTACCAATTCCGTTCCTTTTTCGGTAAAATCTTTTATTGCATTAAGCAACTCTTCAATATTTCCGTAACGGCTTATTCCTTCCGGTGTTTTATCCTCAAAGAGGTCTTTCAAAATTCCGGATGATTTGGCAATATGTTTTGCAAGATCGAAAGCGCTCTTTGTTTTTACCTGAGCGGAGAAACTCTTTATCATAGTAACAAAGGCATCAATTTTCGAGAATGTACCGGAATTGATATTCAGATTATGCTGCTGAAGATTTTCAATGACCTCCCATCTCGAAACGCCGGCTTTGTCGGCAGCCACGATTATTTTTTCAATTGTAGTCTTACCAATACCCCTGACAGGATAGTTTATCACACGGTTCAATGCCTCCTCATCCTTATTATTGACGGCAAGTCTGAAATAAGCAAGCAAATCCTTGATCTCTTTTCTGCTATAAAAAGAAAGACCGCCGTAAATCCTGTACGGAATATTTAACTTTCT
>JALSSR010000100.1 GCA_026984135.1 Bacteroidales bacterium | reverse complement strand
CGACTGGGCATTAGTGCGGTACAAAACGGCAAAAGCACTATTTCTCTCCCGGTTATTCATCTTCATTTCAAAGATTGAATTTGCAACCATCATCCCCTCCTCATTGTCGGTTGATGCTTTCATCAGTTGAATAAGACTCCCCTCCTCATTCTCCGTCCACACATTCTTAAATATCTGCTCTTTATTATTGACTATAATACTGTTTGCCGCATTAACAATTGTTTTCGTTGAACGATAATTCTGCTCCAGCCTGTACTCTCTTGCGTCGGGATAGTCCTGTTTGAAGTTAAGTATATTTCTAATATTTGCGCCCCTGAAAGCATAAATACTCTGTGCATCGTCACCAACGACACAGATATTTTCATTTGCTGCTGCCAGTTGTTTCAGAATCATATACTGAGCCTGATTAGTATCCTGATACTCATCAACAAGGATATACCTGAACTTATGTTGATACTTAACCAAAACATCGGGAAAATCCCTGAAAAGTATGAACGTATTAAGCAGGAGATCGTCAAAATCCATGGCAGCAGCTTTGAAACATCTGTCTTTATACACCTGATAGATTTTACCGAGCATTGGTTTGCCTGCCATCTTATCACGTGTTTCCAGTTCAAAATCGGCATTATATTCTTCCGCCGTTATCAAATTGGCTTTAGCGGCGGAAATCCGGTTCATAACCAAATTTTGCGAATATATTTTATCGTCAAGCGCAAGGTCTTTAATAATTGATCTTATAACCCTCTTTGAGTCAGTGGTATCGTATATCGAAAAATTAGACGGATAACCGAGTCTCTCTCCCTCAAAACGCAGGATACGGGCAAAAATTGAATGAAAAGTTCCCATCCATACATTTCGCGCATCGCTATTTCCAACGATACGGGTTATCCTTTCTTTCATTTCACGGGCGGCCTTATTCGTAAAGGTAAGTGCAAGAATATTGAACGGATCAACACCAAGTTTTAAAAGGTTGGCAACCCTGTATGTAAGAACCCGGGTTTTTCCCGAACCCGCACCCGCTATTATCATTACAGGGCCGTCAACTGCTTCTACAGCCTCTCTTTGCTCCTTGTTTAAATCATCTAAAAAGTCTCTCTCCATCATTAAAATATTGAATGGCAAAAATACTCAATATTCAACAAGAGCACACTGTTGTGGAAATAAGGTTTGAAAAAGTTTTTCACATTTTGTATTAAACTTCCAACAGCTCAGACTTAAACTCCATCCCAACCATATCGTCAACGATTACAGTCAAGTGGGTCGGTTTAAAATCATCTTTGTCCAATAATTTTTTATAATGGCTGATGTCAATCTCGCAAGTCATCTTTTCCCCGCGCTTAAGAATCCTCGGATATCTGCAGTTAACATACTCTTTCCCAACCTGAAACTTTCTTGTATGAAAGCCGGTTGAAAATTTCAAATATGGATAAATAATCTTTTCACTTGATTTGCCGATATTTTCAATCTCAACTTCCAGAATAGAGCCATTCTCACTGTTTCCGGATTTAAAATTACTGTGAACTTTTAACTGCCGCGGCGGTTTATACATAATGACAACCAAAACAAACACAGCAACTAAAACCCCTATTAGAATTATCACAATTGTTGATGCAGAGATACTATCCATAACGGCTGATTTTTAGATTCGTCGCTAAAATAGTAAAAAAAAATTAAAAATCACAAATTTGCAAATCATTTTTTTTCAACATTCGCAATCGAGTCCGTATAAAACTTCTTCACCAGTTGTGCATTTCTCAAAGGATCATCTTTCTCAAACGGTAAAATAAAAATGTTATCACCACTGCGTTTTTCCAGACCGTTCAGATATGCTTTATCGTAATAATGAAGAGTTATTGCCGCAGCTTTTGCAAAATCCCTGTTTTGAATTGCGAGAAGTGCATCCTTCACATTCTGACCACCAAGTCTCTTACTAATACGCAGTACAGCCTTCTCCAGACTATCCGGCTCAAACCCGGAATATTCCCTGACCAACCTTTTAACCCTCTCATCCATACCAACATCAATAAAAATAACCGGGCTATTTCTCATCCCGGCAAAAAGAGGCTCAGGAATACTCACCTTTCCTATCGCACGACTTTCATCCTCCAACCAGACAACTTTTGAGAGATCAAAAGTCTTCCACACCTCATACAAATTATTCTCAAATTGTTCGTTTGTAGGTTGCTCATCCTGACCGATATGACCGAAAGCAGAACCTTTATGATTCGCTATCGCCTCAAGATCAAGCACCTGCTCACCGGAGTCGGCGAGAACCCTTAATATCTCCGACTTACCGCTTCCTGTTTTCCCTCCGAGAATAATAAGATTTGAATTTATGTCAAACTGTTCACGAATATATCTTCTGTAAGCTTTATAACCCCCGTTTAGCGTTGAAGCTTCAAATCCGGCAGTTCGAAACAACCAGGCCATACTTCCGCTGCGCAGTCCGCCTCTCCAGCAATGCACCAAAACTTTTCTTTCAGGAGCTATCCGTTTCACACTTTTAACAAAAGAAGACATTTTAGGCCCCACCAAATCCAGACCTTTCAGAATTGCAGCTTCCTTTCCCGATTTCTTGTAAAGCGTCCCCACAACAGCCCGCTCTTCATTTGAAAACAAAGGAACGTTAACAGCACCGGGAATATGCCCCTGAATGTACTCCGCAGGTGTTCGCACATCAATTAAAGGAAGCACTTCCTTCAACTTAATAAACTTCTCTATTCCGATTTGGTCTTCCATATTGCGACAGACACTTCATTGTTTATAAAAATGCAAAATTAAACTTTATTATTTAAGACAAACATTAAGATTTTATTAGATTTGCAAAACAATTTTTTCAATGATGCAAAAGATTTTTCCAATACTGTTCCTATTATTTTTTCAGACATACGGCATTGTAGCTCAGAAGTTAAGGGTCATAGACAAATCAAACTTAAAACCCATTTACAATGTTGCCATATACAACCTTGACCATACAAAGACAACACTTACAAATTTTGAGGGATATGCAGCTTTGAATGAGTTTGATTACACCGACACACTCGTTTTTCAACATCCTGCTTTTCAAAACCTTGTATTACCTTATAAAACGGTTGAAAGTCTTAATTTTACAGTTACACTTACGGAAAGTACCGTTAACCTAAGTGAAGTGGTTGTTTCGGCCAGTAAATGGGAACAGGAGACAGATGAAGTTCCGAGACAGATAGCATCCGTTGATGCCAAGGAGATTGAATTTTATAATCCGCAGACGACAGCCGACCTTCTAAACACTACAAATGAAGTTTTTATTCAAAAAAGCCAACTGGGAGGCGGAAGCCCGATGATCAGAGGATTTGCAGCCAATTCGGTATTGATAGTTGTTGACGGCGTTAGGATGAACAATGCTATTTTCAGGAGTGGAAACCTCCAAAATGTTATTGTAATTGATCCTAATATTATTGATGAAGCGGAAGTTATTTTTGGCCCCGGCTCAATAATGTACGGGAGCGATGCCCTTGGAGGTGTGATGGACTTCCACACAAAAAAAGTTGAACTGCCTGTAGATTCGGGATACTTATACAGTGTAAATGCTCTCGCGAGATACTCAGCTGCCGATAATGAACTGACAGGGCACTTTGACTTCGATTACTCCGAAAAGAACTGGGGCGCACTGACGTCCGTGAGCTATAGCAAATTTGACGACCTCAAAATGGGTAGCGTTGGACATCCTGACTATCAACGACCTGAATATGTTGAAAGAGTTGATAACGAAGATAAAATGATTAAAAATAACGATCCTGATATTCAGAAATTTTCAGGATATAATCAACTAAACCTTTTACAGAAATTCAGGTACAAGGTGAACGAAAAAGTTGACCTCGGTTTATCGTTTCAATATTCCACAACAGGCGATATACCACGGTACGACAGACTCACACAATACAAAAACGATTCAACGTTAAAATATGCCGAATGGTACTACGGACCGCAAAACTGGGGAATGGGGAACCTGACAATCAGTCTCGCTAATGACCACGGAATTTATGATGATGCCAGAATAGTCCTCGGATATCAAAATGTTGAGGAAAGCCGCTATGACAGGAAATTCGGAAAAGACTCCGAAAGAGGAAGGATTGAATCACTGAATATCTATACCTTAAATATTGACCTGACAAAAAACATATCGAAGAAGAACACATTATATTATGGAGTTGAAACCTTTTACAACCGGGTAGACTCGAAAGCCGAAAAAACCAATATCATAACAGGCACTTCCGAACCTGCAGCAACACGCTATCCCAATGGCGGCAGTGACTATTCAAGCGCTTCCGCCTATGGCGATTTCAAATCAAAAATATCGGATAAAGCAACATTGCTCGCCGGGATAAGATATAGTTATGTGTGGCTGACATCGAACTTTAAAGATAAGACCTTCTACCCTTTTCCCTATGATGAGATAAAACTCACAACAGGAGCCCTGAACGGCAGTCTGGGAATTGTTTTCAGACCTTTAACCAAACTCAACATATCCGCTAATCTTTCATCCGGTTTCAGAGCACCTAACGTGGACGACATTTCAAAAGTATTCGATTCGGAACCCGGAAATATTATAGTACCCAATCCAGGCCTTAAACCGGAATATGCTTACAATGCAGACCTGGGAGTTACCTTTTCGTTTTCGGAAAATGCAAAACTTAATATGACAGGTTTCTACACCTACCTTGATAATGCTATGGTGCGCAGAGACTTCACCTTAAACGGACAGGACTCAATTATTTATGACGGCGAAATGAGCAAAGTGCAGGCACTTGTTAATACAGGTAGTGCACGGATATACGGAGGCAGTTTCGGTTTTGAAGCAAATATAACAAAAAACCTCGGTTTCAAAACAGCCTTAACCTATATGAAAGGTAAAGATAACGACGGTTTTCCCGTGCGGCATGTATCTCCTCTATTCGGAAATGCAGGACTAACATATATTGCAAAAAACGTAAAACTGGAGTTTTATGTTAACTACAATGGAGAGATAAGTTACAATAATTTGGCTTTGTCCGAAAGAAAAAAAACATATATGTACGCAACCGACAGTAACGGAAACCCGTACTCCCCATCCTGGCACACACTAAACTTCATAGGCTATTATCAGATAACCAAATATTTACAAGTTAATTTCGGAATCGAGAATATACTTGACCACCGCTACAGACCATACTCATCAGGTATAGTTTCCCCCGGCAGAAATTTCATTATTGCATTGAGAGCGGGACTCTAAAGTATCGTAACTATTTTTGACTTTTGAAATTTTTTGTTTATCTTTGAAACTTAATTTCAAAGCCCTGCAAAAGTTGTGATAAGAATATTTTTAAATAGTTAAGTTTTGCTTCCCGTGGACTCTGAAGATAGGAAACTGTTCCTACTATCGGATTACAATTCGCAAGGAATAAAGGTGAAAGAGATAAACATTCCGGCAACGAAAAAAACAATAACTGCAAACGTACGAGACTGGCAGAGAAGTATTTACTACGTACGAATAACACTGGAGTAACGAATTCGGGCAACGGGAAAGTGGAGGTAAGATAGATTAACCTTTCGGGACGAAGCAACCCCGTGCGCCGGAGTCCCGAAAGGTTGAAAACACCTCTGTCAACCTTCGATTGACATCTACCCTGAAGGGGCGGGCGGTAGTAGTGGGAATAACAGTGGTGAAAAATGATATTTTGTTATGAAATTTAAAATATTTTGAGAACAGTTAAGATACCGGATAAATTATCCTTTTTGGAGTGTGTTAAAATTAGTCTCTCCTTCAGGAGAGATTTAGAGAGGTAAACGTGGAAAATTGATAAAATTTAAACCATTTTGAAAACAGCAAGAATAAGAAAACACAATTATCCTGTTACCGGAATAGTTTTCACTTGTATAAATTAACATTAACAGATTTCCCCGACTCCACAATAAAGGTACGTTCGATGGTGCTAAAAGTACGTTTTGCATACCTTGAGCGGAAGACAACTTTATAAGTACCCGGTTGCAAAACAATTGTTTCGCGTTGCATTGCATTATCCCTGAAATTATAGACCCATTCCAGTTTATTATCCTTTTCAAGGTATATACCTCCGTAACCACTTGTCTTTTTGTTGATTACGGCTATACCCGGCAGCGGTATTTCAATTGAAGTAGTATGACTTTGTTTTACTTCCACATCATCAATATAAATACGTGGCAGAGTTAGTACCTCAAGGTCATAAATTCCCGTAATATATTTTTCAGATGTTCCGAAATATTGCACGTTAAGTGTCTGCATACTTCCGTTCTGCCTGACAATACATTTGAGGTCACGTACGGATTTGTCCTTGCTGTTCATCTTCAGTTCAAGAGTACCCTGCGGTGTTTCAAGCGCAATAACCGTATGCTTTCCGGGTATCAGGGTTACACTGTCAAGTTCTCTCGGCGGTATTGTCTGTACCACAATATCATAAGCAAGTAACGGGTCAATAACAAGCGTGTCGGGTAAGCCTTTGTTATTCATTGTATGCACGAAGTTATATTTAATCAGGCCTGAAAAATTATCATAAAATGTCATTGTAACATTTGTTTCGGTGGGTTTGCCATACTGGTCAAGCAGGTTGACCTGAGCTGTTGTTGAATTTAAAGCCTGCGAAATAACCACATTAAGAGCTTTACTAAAATCTTCCTCACTTGCAGCATCAAAATATGTCCCGACGCAATCGAAAGCATCGGCAAAACTCCTCCCGATACCTATAATAAACGGTTTCAGGACAACACCCTTCTTCTGCAATTCGTGCGACACTGCACAGGGGTCGCCGTTACATTCTTCAAGTCCGTCGGTAATAAGAATAATAATGTTCCTGCAATTTTCACAGGGAGGAAAGTCGGACCCTGCCTGCTCAAGGGCATATGCTATTGGCGTTGTGCCTTTTGGTGTAAGTGTTTTAAGTTTTTTCTTAATATTCAATATATTATTTTCACCGAAGGGGACTATCAATTTTGTGTCGTTACAAACCTGCGGAGGATAATTGTATTGGCTTCCATACGCACGTAAAGCCAGTTCCAGATTATCAATACTTTTCAGGCTGTCTAACAGATTAGATAACAGTCGTCTGGCAATATTGATTTTCATATCACTCTGCCATCGCCCGAACATACTTTGCGATGCATCAAAAACAAACAGGATTCTCGTGAGTGGTGGTTTGACCTCTTCCTCTTCCTGAATCTGTGCATTAACTCCCGAAAACAGAAGTAAAAATGCAATTGCCGTGAATATTAGTTTTTTATTCAAAATGTTCAATTTAAAATGAGTTTATTTGTAACAAATACAACATATTAACGTTCACCGAAATAATCTATTTTATAATTAACGCTCAAAGATATTCCTTTTTTCATAAATAAAAAACGATGGAAAAAAATAATATGAACAAATGATTGTTAGAAAAAGGAATACTTTAGCAAAATATAACTCATTGCAATAGCTATTTTTGCGATTAAATAATATTCGGCAGCGGATGAAAGTAAAATACAGTCTCATAATTACCATTATCTGTTCATTCCTATCCTTACCGGGAAATATTCAGGCTCAGACCGACACCATAACGGGTGAGGATGGAGTATTCCGGGTTGATTCTGTTTTACGTTCCCTTTCAACGGAAGAGAAGATCGCACAACTGCTAATGGTCAGGGCATATTCTAATAAAGATGAGTCGCATTATAGAGAGATATCCCGCCTGATCAAAAAATATAACATCGGTGGACTTTGCTTTTTCCAGGGCGGACCTGTAAGACAGGCAAATCTGACAAACAGGTATCAGGCAATTGCAAAAACACCGCTTTTTATAGCTCTGGATGCAGAGTGGGGTCTTGGAATGAGGCTTGACAGTTCTTTTTCATTTCCATATCAAATGACAATGGGCGCCATGGCAGACAATGAACCGGTTTACGAAACCGGTGCTGAAATTGCACGACAATT
>JALSSR010000099.1 GCA_026984135.1 Bacteroidales bacterium | reverse complement strand
GAGAGTATTCCCGTTACTGCTTTTGCCGAAGATGATGACTCTCTGGTGCAGGTACTTCTCAGGTTTAAAGTAAATGACGGTGGCTGGGTTGATAGTACGATGTATGACGACGGAGAACATAACGACGGTGATGCTAATGACGATATTTTTGGCAACGCTTTGCCTGTTATAGAGTTTGGAACAACAATAAAATATCGTATTTATGCTGAGGATAATTCCCAGAATTTTGTTGAAATGCCTTGTGAACCCGTAACCATTGAATTATATCCCTCCGAATATCCATTGCTTTTTATCAATGAATTTATGGCGAGTAATGATACTACAATAGCAGATGAAAACGGCGAATATGACGACTGGATTGAGGTTTATAACGGTGACGATACTCCTGTCTGGCTCGGCAATAAATATCTGACTGACAAATTTGATAATCCCGATAAATGGCAAATGCCGGACTATACTATGCAACCGGGTGAGTTCATTCTAATTTGGGCTGATAACGATCCGGAACAGGGTCCTTTTCATACAAATTTCAAGTTGAAGAAAAGCGGAGAACAAATCGGAATATTCGATGGTGAGTCAACAGGATTTGCCATACTCGACTCCATAACTTTCGGAGAACAACAAACAGATATCTCAATGGGACGGGAAACAGACGGAGGAAGTGTCCGGATCTTTTTTAACCAGCCCACACCGGGCGAAAGTAATGTCCCCGGAGCTGTGCCCGAACAAATTGCCGTACCATCGTTTAAAGTATTTCCAAATCCGGTGACAAACGGTATTGTGAATTTTGACAGAACCGTTAATATTAAATTAATCAATTCGTTCGGACAGGTTGTTTTTGTTGACAAAAATGTAACATCATTGAATGTTAGTCGTTTTGAAAAAGGAATTTACATTATTGTTACGGAAAAAGGAAACACTGCCAAAATAATGATAGAGTAGGGAAAATAGAAATAATAATAAAAATAATAAAAGATGAAATCACAAGTTGCAGTTTACGATTCACACGAAAAGGCCTTACAGGCCATAAAAGTACTTAGTGAGCATAACTTTCCGATGGAAAAAGTTTCTTTAATGGGAAAAGCGGAAGTTATTGATGATCATATCCATGTAAAATCTTTGGAAGATGTTAAGGATGCACCGGCTTTACTTGGTGCCGGAGCAGGAACGATAGTGGGGTTGTTAACGGGTGTAGGTGCCTTCGCCATTCCCGGATTCGGATTTTTATATGGTGCCGGAGCCGTTTTAGGAGCTATCGGCGGGTTTGACCTTGGCATTATTGCCGGTGGAATAGGCACTCTTCTTGCTACAATCGGGATTAAGAAGGATAAGGTTGTGAAGGTACACGAACATCTGAAAGCAGGTAAGTTTCTGGTAATGGTACAGGGTACCTCCGAGGATATAAAAAAGGCGGAACAAATTCTGCACGCGCATGGTACTCACCTGGAAATGGTTAATCCGTAAAAGAAAGGGTCTCCGTCTGCTGAAAACGGCTTTTGGTCTATTTATTATGCTTGACAGTTTCTTCCTTTTCTATTTTTATGGTCAATTTTATTGAAAATGACAAGAAGAAAAATTTTAACGATTCTGTTTCATATTTTGCTTTGGTCGGGATTTATTTTCCTGCCTTTTTTGCTGTTTGATATGCCGGAAGATAAAGCCTTTCCGCAATACAGGATATTTACTCTCGCTCTTGTCATATTCTTTTTCTATCTCAATTATTTTGTTCTGATACCCAAATTGTTGGCTAGAAAAAAATTCCTGGCATTTTCACTTGTTATCATAGCCGGCTTGCTTTTTACATTCTTCATCAGCCATGCTTATTTTCATTATCTTGAAGGAAACAGACCGGGATTCTTTTCGGGATACAATAAAATGATGAAGATGCGCAGCAAAGGAAAGGGTCGTGGAAACAGAATGATGTTTGAGCACGCGCGAATGATGAGGGAGCAGCGAAACAAGGAAGCTACAACATCGGCTGTGTTTATTGCAATGCTGCTGAGTACAACGATAAGGATTGCACAGGAATGGTTTAAAAATGAAAAACAAAAGCAGGAGATGGAAAAGGAAAAACTGGCTTCCGAATTGTCGTTTTTGAAATCTCAGGTTAATCCCCATTTTCTTTTCAACACTTTGAACGGTATCTACTCTTTGGCTAACAGAAAATCGGATAAGACGCCCGGTGCAATAGTCAAATTGTCGGAAATTATGCGTCATATGCTTTATGAGTCGGGAAAGGAGACTGGTTCTCTTGATAAGGAAATAGAATATATTAATAACTACATTGATCTTCAAAAACTGCGCCTCCCGGTTGACGCAAATGTGTCGTTTGTTGTCAAAGGTGATACAACCGGAAAAGAAATTAAACCCTTGCTTTTAATTCCCTTTTTTGAAAATGCTTTTAAACATGGTGTTGATGCCGACGGTGCAGATATTCGGGCAGAGTTGATTGTTTCAGAAAAAGAGTTGAAACTAAAGGTTGTAAATCGTATTTCGAAATCACAAAAAAAAGATGATAGCAGTGGTATCGGACTTGTAAATATAAAAAAACAACTTGAATATCTTTATCCTTATGCCCACAGCCTGACAATAGAAGAGAAGGATGGGCTTTTTAACGTTCTTCTTACTTTGAAAATGTAAAAGAATGGAAGAACCTGTAAAGTATGCGTGATGGCAAGTGCGTCGGAATATCCTTGCAGGTTTTGCAACGGAAAATGTAAAAGAATGGAAGAACCTGTAAGGTATGCGTGATGGTCAGTGTGTCGGAATATCCTTGCAGGTTTTGCAACGGAAAATGTAAAAGAATGGAAGAACCTGTAAGGTATGCGTGATGGCAAGTGCGTCGGAATATCCTTGCAGGTTTTAAGGCTATGTAACGGTTAAATTTGTATAATATGAACTGTATTATTGTTGATGACGAACCTCTCGCGAGGGATTTGCTGGAAGATTTTACGGCAAAAGTCCCTTTTCTTGTGCTTAAAGCATTGTGTAAGAATGGATTTGAAGCTATGGAGGTTTTGCAAAAGGAGAAAATAGACCTTATCTTTCTTGATATCCAGATGCCTGATATTACCGGATTGCAACTTATGGAATCCTTATCCGACAAACCGCAGGTTATCTTTACAACTGCTTATCACGATTATGCTGTCGAAGGATTCGAGTTGGATGCTACCGACTATCTTGTGAAACCTTTTACCTTTGAAAGATTTCTCAAAGCTGCCAATAAAGCCTACCGCATTTACCATCTTAACAATACCGGAGTGGATTCATTAAAGCAAACACAGGGAAACGTCTCAAAGGATATTTTATTTATCAAAGAGGGCAACAGTACAGTTAGGATTGACCTTAATGAAGTTCTCTATATGGAAGGATTGAAAGATTACATTAAAATTTTTACAACAGGAAAAACACACCTTACCCTTATGCCGCTAAAAACTATGGAGGAGAAGCTTCCCGGAGACAGATTCGTAAGAGTGCACCGGTCATATATTGTTTCCATTCCCAAGATTGATTACATTGAAAGAAGCAGAATTGTTATTAATGATAACTGGATTCCCATCGGAGATTATTATAAGGAAGAGTTTCAAAAACGTTTAAAGAGTTTTGGAGGATAAGAATTTCCTGAAATATTTCTGATTAATAGTTACTTTTGCAATTTGACTAATAATTGCAGAAATGAGATACAGAATATTTTTCCTCTTACTGTTGTTTGCGGTTCTTCAGGCAGGAGCTCAAAATGTTGTTAATCTTTCTCGGGAGGTATGTGATTCCATAGACTCTGTTGACCCCGGAAGAAATTATGCCACAGTAGTTGCGCAGTATAAGCTTCAAAGGGAGGTGTTGAGAAATTATCCGGAAATATTTGTTGCCGATTCAATTAAAACCGGCCTGAAAAAACAAAATAAATTTATGCTTGATTTAGTCCGGCAATTGAGTCGTAGCTGTCCTGCTTATAATTTGGATGATGCTTTTCTGTCAGGTGAAACCGGTATTCTTGATCTGGAAGGGCTATTCTCTCCGGAGCAGATAGATACAATTCAACTTGCGATAGATGAGCTTAGAAATGACAGGGATTTCGGAATATTTATTGTTTCTGTTGATGACCTTTTTCCATATAATAATCTTAAAGAGTTTGCCATAGGTGCGGGTTATGTATGGAGTGTTGGTGGCGGACTTTCAAAAGGCGGTACAGTTGTGGCTTTTAGTAAGAATTTGAAAAGGGTCAGGATATCAACATCTTCTCTTTCAAAAAAATTTCTTTCTGACAAAGATGCTCAAAGTTTGATTGACAAGGTGCTTTTACCGAAATTCTCAAGAGGAAAATATTATGATGCAATGACCGGGCTGATAAAAAAGTTGATGGAAGAACTTTAAAATAAATTGAAAAAGTTAAATTTAATAAATAAAAATGATAGTAGTTACAGGTGCAGCAGGTTTTATAGGTAGTGCTCTTGTCAGCAAGTTGAATGATGAAGGGTATGTGGATATTGTTGTTGTTGACAAGTTTGATGATCCTGAGAAAAACAGGAATCTGAAAGGTAAGAAGATAGTTGAGATGGTTGACAGGGATGATTTCTTTATCTGGCTGGTTGAAAATCATACGGATATTGATTTTATATTCCATATTGGTGCACGTACGGATACAACCGAATTTGATGTGGAGGTTTTTAATAAATTGAACCTGAACTACACCAAGGGAGTTTGGAAAATGTGTGTAAAGTACGGCATTCCTCTTGTCTATGCCTCATCTGCCGCCACTTACGGACTTGGTGAGTACGGTTATGACGATGATCATAATATTGTTGAAAAGCTCAAGCCCCTTAATCCTTACGGTGAATCGAAAAATGATTTTGACAAATGGGCATTAAAACAGAACGAAAAACCGGAATTCTGGTCGGGAATGAAATTTTTCAATGTTTACGGGCCAAACGAATATCATAAAGACCGGATGGCATCCGTGATTATTCATGCTTTTAAACAGATTGAGAATACCGGAAAGGTAAAGTTATTCCGTTCGCATAATCCCGGTTTTGAGGATGGTAAACAATTGCGTGATTTTGTCTATGTTAAGGATGTGGTTGATGTGTTGTATTTTATGATGGAAAAGCAACCTCAACCGGGGCTTTATAATCTCGGAACCGGAAAAGCCCGTACCTTTTTGGATTTGGCAACCTCGACATTTGCAGCTCTCGACAAAGAGCCTGTAATTGAGTTTATTGACACTCCTTTGGATATACGTGATAAATATCAGTATTTTACCGAAGCCAATATGAAAAAGTTGATTTCTGCCGGATATGACAAGCCATTCACCGAACTTGAAGATGGAATAAAGGATTATGTTAAAGGTTTTCTGATAGAAAAGAAATATCTCTAACTAACGCCTAACTTAATACATAGGCCTAATCAATTCCCTCTCTTAGCTCCAGAAGAAATCGTTTTAGCTTTTGCAGGGTTTTAACAACCTCAATATTATTAACCGTTTCTTCCCTGTTTTCTTTAAGTTTCTTTTTAGCTCCGTCAAGAGTAAAACCCCTCTCTTTTACTAAATGATAAATAATGTGGAAATTGTCAACATCCGACCGGGTAAAAAGCCTGTTCCCTTTTTTATTCTTTTTTGGTTTTATAATGTCAAACTCCTTTTCCCAAAAGCGGATAAGCGATGTATTAACATCAAACATCTTAGCGACTTCGCCAATTGAATAAAACAGCTTATGGGATTTTTGCTCCTCCACCTGAAATGCTTTTAGTCAAGTGATTGTGTTGGCTGTGATGAAAGTTCAAGTACTGTTTCGTACTCATCAGGTGTCAGGTCGTTAAAGAAATAATATATGGGGTTAACCGGTTTTCCGTCTTTTCTAACTTCATAATGAAGGTGTGGGGCCGTTGATTTTCCGGTATTTCCAACAGTAGCTATCAATTGTCCCCGCTCAATTTTCTGTCCTTTTTTAACTTTGAACTGATGAAGGTGAGCATATACTGTTTGGTATCCGTAACCATGGTCAATAATAATACGGTTTCCGTAACCCCGGCGCGAACGTTTTATCTCTTTTACCACTCCGTCTCCGGTTGCATATACGGGAGTTCCAACGGGTGCAGAGAAGTCAATTCCTTCATGAAATCTCTTGACTTTGTAGATAGGATCTGTTCGGTATCCGAAATATGATGATAGTCTTTTTAAGTTCTTATTGCTAACGGGTTGAATGGCCGGTATGCAAGCAAGCATCTTTGTTTTGTTTTTTGCCATCTTGAAAACCTCGTCAAAAGATTTGGATTGAACAACAAGTTCACTGACTATTTTGTCCAGCTTTTTTGTTGTGTTGATTATAACATCCGAGTTTTTATATCCTTCCAGTTTTGAATATCTGTCCGTACCGCCAAATCCTGCTTTGCGAACAGCGGAAGGAATAGGCTCCGCTTCAAAAATAACACGGTAAATATTATCGTCCCTGTCTGCAAGGTCATTTAAAACCATTTCGGCTTTATTTAACCTTTCATTGATTATTTGAAATTGCAATTCATATTGTGCAATCTCGCGTTTAAGCATCTTCTCTTTTGGGGAATCCAAAAAGGTGTAGGCCAGAAAAATCACAACGGTGGCAAATACCATACCCGTTGCAACAACCCATAGGACTTTCAGTAACCGCTGTTTGACGGTAGGTTTTACCTCCTCAAACTGGAGCGACTTCTTGTTGAATTCATAATTTATCTTAGCCATAATATATTATATCTCTTAACCGTGAAAAATGTTTCATAAAAAATTAAGAAATATTTCAGGCTGCAAAATTAAGGAAATAAATTAATTTTGCAATCTTTTTATTTTTGAGTATCAACATATAATTGTTAATATTTCTTAATTATGGATTCAAAACAGGTAAGACAAACATTTTTCGATTTTTTCAAATCGAAAGATCACAAAATAGTTCCTTCGGCCCCAATGGTAGTGAAGAATGACCCGACATTGATGTTTACAAATGCCGGAATGAACCAGTTTAAAGATATTTTTCTCGGCCATTCAAAGCCGTCACATCCGCGAATTGCCGATTCACAGAAATGCCTTCGTGTTTCCGGAAAACATAATGATCTGGAAGAGGTAGGGCATGATACATATCACCATACAATGTTCGAGATGCTCGGAAACTGGTCCTTCGGCGATTATTTCAAGAAGGAGGCAATTGCCTGGGGTTGGGAGTTGTTGACCGATATTTACAAAATTGAAAAGGAAAATCTATACGTTACCATATTCGGGGGAGATGAAAAGGACGGACTCGGCAAAGATATGGAAGCATATAATTTCTGGAAGGAGTTTGTGCCTGAGGAGAGGATACTTTTTGGTTCAAAAAAGGATAATTTCTGGGAGATGGGCGAATCCGGACCCTGTGGTCCTTGTTCCGAAATCCATATTGATATAAGGGATGAGGAGCAAAAGAAAAAGGTGGCAGGACGTGACCTCGTGAATGCCGACCATCCGGAAGTCATTGAGATTTGGAATCTTGTTTTTATCGAATTTAATAGGAAATCCGACGGTACGCTGGAACCCTTGCCGAATAAACATGTTGACACAGGAATGGGATTTGAGCGGCTTACAATGGTGCTACAAGGGAAAAGATCGAATTACGATACCGATATTTTTCAGGGAATAATAAAAGAGATTGAAAAAATTTCAAGCAGAAAATACGGAAAGGAAAAAGAAACGGATATTGCAATGCGCGTGATTGCCGATCATTTACGTGCCGTAGCTTTTGCAATAGCCGACGGTCAATTGCCGTCGAATGTCAAAGCAGGTTACGTCATACGAAGGATTTTAAGAAGAGCGGTCAGATACGGCTATACCTTCCTCGAACTGCAGGAGCCTTTCATCAATGAGCTGGTGCCTGCTTTGGTTGAAAAAATGGGTGAGCATTTTCCGGAATTGAAATCTCAACGCGACCTTATAACAAAAGTGATAAAAGAGGAAGAGCAATCTTTTCTGAAAACACTTTCATTCGGAATAAAAAAGTTTGAGCAATATCTCAGTTCAAATTCCGATAAAAAGGTTATTGACGGTGACTTTGCTTTTGAACTCTTCGATACTTACGGCTTCCCAATTGACCTTACTCAGCTCCTTGCACGTGAAAAGGGATTGGCAGTGGATATGGAGGGTTTCGGAAAGGGACTTGAAGCTCAGAAGTCCCGATCGCGTAGTGCGGCTGAAAAAGAGTCGGGTGACTGGATAGTTCTGAAAGAAGGAGTGGACAAAACGAGGTTTATCGGTTATGATAAGCTTGAGGCTGATGTTGTGATAGTAAAGTATAGAAAAGTTACTGAGAAAAAAAAGGAGTTTTATCAGCTTGTTTTTGATGTTACTCCTTTTTATGCCGAGTCGGGAGGGCAGGTCGGTGACCGGGGATTTATTGCTGCAGGTGAAGAGAAAATATTTATTGAGGATACCCAAAAAGAGAATGATCTGGTAATTCATATCGTAAAAAAACTTCCTGCCGATACAGGGGGTCAGTTTACAGCTGTTGTTGATGCCGTAAAAAGAAGGCTGACGGCTAATAATCATAGTGCCACACACCTTATGCATGCAGCTCTGAAAAAAGTGCTTGGAAGCCATGTGGAGCAAAAGGGTTCGCTCGTTGACGATAAACATTTGCGTTTTGATTTCTCACACTTTTCCAAACTTTCGGATGAGGAGATTGAGAAAATCGAAGCTATTGTGAACGACAAGATAAGAGAGAACATTAATCTTGACGAAAAGAGGGATGTACCTATGGATGAAGCTTTGCAAATGGGAGCAACAGCGCTGTTCGGAGAAAAGTACGATGAAGAGGTCAGAGTGATAACCTATGATAAGGATTATTCCGTGGAGCTTTGCGGTGGAACACATGTGCCGGCAACAGGTCAGATTGGACTGTTTAAGATTATTTCCGAATCTGCTATCGCGGCAGGAGTACGCCGTATAGAAGCAATAACGGGAAAAAAAGCTGAACAGTACGTTGATGAGCATATCGAGGTTGTGAAAGAGTTGAAAGGCCTCCTGAAAAATCCTAAGGATGTTGTGAAGTCTGTGATGAGTTTGATTGAGCAAAACAATAGTTTACAAAAGCAAATTGCCTCGTTGAATATGGAAAAGGCTATGCGTCTGAAGGATACCTTGACAGGTAAGGCTGAAATTATTAACGGTATTACTTTTATTGCGCAAAAGGTTGACCTTGAGCCAAATGGTATTCGCGACCTGGCATTTAAACTCAATAAGGAGATTGCAGATCTTTTCCTTGTCCTTGGTGCTGTAAACAGCGGAAAGGTGACACTGACCGTTATGATTTCCGAAAGTCTTATTAAAGATAAAGGTATGCATGCAGGGAATATAATCCGTGACCTTGCCCGTGAGATAGGTGGCGGGGGAGGAGGACAACCCCATTTTGCAACGGCAGGCGGCAAAAATCCCGCAGGACTGGATAAAGCCTTTGCAAAGGCAAGGGAGTTTTTATAGAAGTGGACTTTGTTTTTATTTGCGGAAAGATGACGGTATTCGATATTTAGGCTCTCTTTTCAAAAAAATACTAACCTTAGAACAACAGACCCGATGGGAAATGTGATGAGCCCGGTTTGTGAGTTTTCCTTTGTGTTTTCTTTGAGACCTCGTGTCTTTGTGGCTAATTTTCCGCTATTTCGCCACTAAGGCTCAAAGACACTAAGAACCCTCAAAAGCATCAGGTATTAATTCAATGAACTTATTTTTAAGAGTTATAGTTGCTATAATTCAGGCAATTACAACAAAGAGAATTTGCGAAGTTTACGGCCGAGGGAATTCAATTTTACCATACCTTTGCAAAGAAAATTATTATAAAACACTCATGACGGCAAGTCTCCATATCCGTCTGAATTTATTCGGGCAGGCCCGCCTAAATGAATTTATTCGGGCAGGCCCGCCTGAATGAGGCAATTATTAATTTGTGCATTCGTGGCTTTAATAAAATTTAATATCAACATATTTGTGAAATTTACCTTAATGAAAACATCTTTATTTTTGAAATCCGCATTAACGAGACTTTTTTTTGTAGCAGCAGTGATAGTAGTCATAATTGTTTACGGTCAAAAGGTATGGGCACAGTATTATGTTGCGCCTTCCGGTGACGATAATAATCCGGGGACTCTGCAGCAACCCTTTAAAACCATTCAAAAAGCAGCCGATGTTATGGTTGCCGGCGAAACCTGTTTCATAATGAACGGAGAATACAGGGAAACCGTTATCCCCGTAAATAACGGTACTCCCGTAAATCCCATTGTATTTAAAAATTACAATGACCAACGTGTCGTGATACTCGGCACCGATACGGTTACCGGCTGGATTCCCTATGAAAACGGGATTTATAAAGCATACGTGCCGGATACTGTAACACAGTTGTTTGTTAACGGAAAGAGAGCCTTTCCTGCACGCTATCCCGACAATATGAGCGGTGATATGTTAAATACTTCCGATTGGAATCCCGTAACGGCTGAGCCGGATGGCGATGCTTTTCTTTTGGGAATGAACAAACCTGAAAATTACTGGGTGGGAGGCTATTGTAAAATATTAACCGGACATAAATGGGTTGCTCATATTGGTAAAATATCGGCTTCGGACGGTGATATGGTGCATTGCGACGAACGCTCCTTCCCGTGGAACGATTATAACCCCTCCGTTTACCTCGGCCCGGGTATGGGATATATTTACAAACATATACACGCACTCGACAAAGTCAATGAATGGCACTGGCAAAACGATACTTTGTACTATTTCCCTGAAAGCGGGGCAAATATTGACACCATGAGGATAGAAGCCCGCACAAGATTGTACGGATTTGATTGTCAGGGAAAATCATTCATAGAAATTGACAATATACATTTTGTCTTTTCATCAGTGAATTTCGGTTCGGCAACAGGTTGTGTGCTTGACGGCGGCAGTGTTTGGTTCCCGGCTCCGTTTTTTTATTATGAAAATTCGTGGGTGAGAAATGCCGGAGGCGGAGCGAATTATTCAATAGACCATTGGGCAGGTAAAGGTATTCACATTTCCGGAACTAATAACACGGTTAAAAATTGTTATGTGGCCTATAGCTGGGGCGACGGGATTAGTATCGGCGGAATTCATAACAACGTGGAGAATTGTCTGATTGAAAATTGCGACTGGTCAGCAACTGATGCAGGCTCCATTTCAGCTACAGGATATGGGCACAATATTACGGGCAACACTTTACATACGGCTGCACGAAGCATATTGATACATCGTTATTGTGATTCGACAAATGTTAAATTCAATAACCTTTACGATTGCGGTTTGATGTGCGATGACCTTGGACTGACCTATTCTTATCATACCAATGGCGGCGGTTCGGAAATAGCTTACAACTGGGTGCACGACAATCATGCAAGCGGTACGGCATCAGGTATTTACCTGGATAATTACGATTCAAACTACGTGGTTCATCACAATGTTGTTTGGAATTGTGCTTATGCGATTCATACAAACAAACCTGCCGTGAATCACGAAATTTATAACAACACGGTCTGGTATTGTGCCAATGCACAGTGGGCGTGGGGGCCTGCCGGAACACAAATAATCAATCAGCAGGTGAAAAACAACCTGTCGGATAAACCCTGGAATGTGGGCACCGTTTTTCAAACCAACCTGACGACAGGCAATCCAATGTTTGTTGACCCTGAAAACGGTGACTTCAGGTTACAGGAAAATTCTCCGGCCATTGATTTCGGAACGGTAATCCCCGGTATTACAGACGGCTATGCGGGTGCTGCACCTGATGCAGGAGCTTATGAATACGGCGGTGAGGATTGGGTAGCAGGTTCGGACATTGAGATTCCCGACCTTTCCGATATCGTGGTTATTCCGCAACCCGAACCGATTGACCTGATTGCTTATTATCCTTTCAACGGAAATGCTCACGATGAAAGCGGTAACGGCTTTAATGCAAGTGAGATTATCGGCGCAACATTAACAGCCGACAAAGACGGAAATCCCAATAGTGCTTATGCCTTTGACGGAATTGACGACAAAATAGTTATCCCGCATATAGGTGTGAATCTCTTGCACGATTTCACCATAGCTTTTTGGTTTCAACCGAACGACTCCGTTACGCGTCAGTGGTTGTTTGGCAATAGGCATACCGCAACAGGCGAGGAAGGAAACGGATTGGAAAGCGATATCTTTCAGGGTGATGTTAGATTCTTCTGGCCCGCACAGCTTACTTTGTCTTACCAACTGACATCCGACGGCTGGCAATTTGTTGTGTTTACCAAGGAAAATAGCTCATACAGACTGTTTTACAACGGACAATTGGTTGATGCTGCTGCAAGTACCTCAAGTCCTAACAATAACGATCCCTGGCGAATAGGCGCTCACTTTAATCAGGATGGATGGGGTGCTCATTTCAATGGTAAAATGGATGAAATACGTGTTTACGGAAGAGCATTGTCAAATACGGAAATAGAAGATTTATACAACGGGACAACAACAGGTTATTTAATGCCTGAAAAAAGAAACGATGACATAATCATTTTTCCAAATCCTTCATCATCCAAAATTTATTTTGCTGATGCCGGCAGAAGGATTTTTAAAGTTGATGTCTTTGATTCTTCAGGGGTGAAAATACTTGAGAAAATCAAACCGGAAGAGATTGACCTTGTGGAATATCCAAACGGGATGTACCTCGTAGTTGCTTATGATGAAAACAACAGGGTTTTAACATTAAAAAAGGTCATTGCTAATTAAGATTCATTATGTTAAGAGGTTTATATTTTTTCCGGTTCTAATCATATTTGCAGGGTGCAACTCTTCTAATTAAAAGCGATTTACAACCGACTCAATAATAATCTGTATTGATGATAAAGGAGACATAACGGAATTGACCGACAAGGCTACCGGGAAGAACTATCTTGCTTCGGAACAGCCTTCACCACTACTATTGGTCAGGGTATAATCTCAATCATTACTTGACTGCTCTGATTTCTTAAAATTGCGTTATTATGCGGAGATTTTAATTTAAAATATCTTACTTATTCAGTATGTCGTGCAGAAAGTCTTTTTGTCTGAATTTATAAGTAAGTCCGAGAGAGAAAAAGATGTATTTATCATTTTTCCAGGAAACCCTTCCATCAAGTTTGTCACTTTGGATAAACCTTGAGGATACTTCGAGTTCGATGTTAAACTTATCATTCAACTTGTAGTTTACACCTCCGCCGATTGGGAACATTAAGTCGGTTTCCGGAGTATCTTTTTCCGGATCCTTTCCGTTTGCTTCGGGATTGCCTTCCTCTATTTTATATCCATATCCGTTAACAACATAACCATTGGGGTCTTTAAAAAGAACTCTGTAGCTCATAAATCCAATTCCCAAAAAGGCATACGGACGGAATTTTTCAAACTTAAAATTACTGTTAAACCATCTGTTAAGGATTACCTGATAATTGACAAGACCTTCCAGATAGTTATTATCAAAAGTATATCCGTTTTTCTCGCCCTGAAGTTCTCCGATATTGAACTGCAATTTGATGCCACCGTTTATGATACCGTTTGATTGCATCTTTTTGTTAACGGCAAAGCCGTAAACTCCCGGAAATTTCAATTTTTTGGATACATCCAGGTCGCCGCGGAACAGTGACATTCCTATCTGTCCCGTTACCGACCAGTTGTCCTTCCACGAAATAGGATTGATGGCATAATAATGACCATTACCTTTGGGGATCATATCTCTAACCTTATATTCCATCTTCCAGCTTTCCGAATTGAATGCAATCAAAGAGAAGATAATATAATTGTTTTCAAGATTGTTTTTTATTATGACTTTAGCTTTTTCGCTGTCACGGATAAATTTGTATGTCACGGCAAATACATGATTATTCCCATTGGGGTCATATCCGTTTTTTACCAAATCAAAAGATTTTGTTATTCCTGCGGTGAAATTATGTTCTCCTTCCAGATATTCTACATTATTACAATGCAATGATTTGAGTTGCGACTCCGTAAGGATGATTGAACTTGGTTTTACATCCACATTACTGGAAAAAATAAGTAATGATACGTTATATGTTTCGTCAACCCGTTCTCTTCTGTTCAAAAGTATTTTGAATGATCTGATAATTTGCTTTAAGCGTTCGGGATTAAAGTGAACATCAGCCGCATCAAATGTGAGGACGATTCTGTTAAGTGCATTTGAGTAATCAAATTGTTGTAAAGCCGGTTTGATTGTATCAGCAACCTCCGTAGTTGCTTCTTCTCCTGAAGTTGCGACTACCGGTGCAACAGCTAACGTTTTGTATGTTGTATCTTCAGCTGTTATAATACCCGACCTTTCCGTACCAATATAGATAGTATGATCGTGAAGCGTCATGCAGGTAATCTCATCATCGGGAATCGGAGAATTTTGAAAATCAAATGCTTTCCATTCCGCATCGTTAAAAATATTTAATCCCCCGATGTATGTTCCGATCCATTTTTTATTATCACTGTCAATTACAATCGGTCTTACATTGTCGTCGGTTAATCCCGAGTTTTCCGAATTAAGAGTAATCCAGAAGACATCATTAAATACTCCGATTCCGCCACCACCTGTTCCGATCCATTTTGAGTTGTCCTCTCCGACAGCTATTGAATAGATATAGTCATTGGGCAACTTTGAGTTGCTTTCGGTAAATACTTTCCAGTTTTTTCCATCAAAGGAAGCCAGTCCGCCACCTTGTGTTCCAATCCATTTCACACCATTGGTGTCTTCAGCTATTGTTACAACTTTATTTGACAGTAAACCCGAATTATCTTCATTGTAAACTTCCCAATCTGTCCCGTTAAATTTTGCCAATCCACCAAAATAGGTTCCGACCCAAACATTATTATCATCATCACAATGGATTGCCATTACAACATTTGAGGGTAACCCCGAATTTGATGTTTTGTAAACCGTCCAGTTTTTTCCGTCAAACTTTGACAATCCGCCTCCGTCGGTTCCTATCCACTTTACACCGTTCTTATCAATAGCAAGTGCATTGACATAGTTGTGAGGCAGATTTGAATTCTCTTTGTTGAAAACAGTCCAATTTCCATCCTGATAATAAGCAACTCCGCCCATATATGTCCCGATCCACAATCCACCGGCTGAATCAACAGCAATACACTTTACCGATTCATTAGGCAACTCCGAGTTAGAGGCATCAAACTTTCCCCATTGAATTTGCTGAGCGATAGCAAATTGAAATGATAGCAGGAACAGAATTATTGAGTATCTATGCATTTGTTTTTGATTCTATAACACAATTCACTTCATTAGTACGCTATTTGGTTTTTTATGTTACTATATTTGTATAAAAAACATTGAAAGATATAGGGTTATTTTGATTAAAAACGAGCTATAACCATTGCAATTATAAGTGTTATAGCAACTTACTGTAATTTTCCCAAAATGAGAATTGTTCGTTTTTTCCGGCAAAATATTGTCGTTTTGATTGTCTTCTGCGATGTCAGATGATAAAACATATTATTTTATATAGTGTACCCGATTATCTGACTACTATTTTTCTGACATATTTTTCACCTTCAATAAATATGATACATAAATACACTCCGGGCTTTACAATTGTTCCCGAATCTGTTTTTCCGTCCCAGACTATCATAATGTTACCGGGTTCATATTTTGTTTTATTAACCGGAGTATTTATTTTTTCACCCGATAAAGTAACTATTTCAACTGAAATTTCGGATTCCTCGTTGATAGAAATAGCTATTGTTGTATTTTGGCTGAATGGGTTCGGTGATATGCTGATATTGCGTCCTTTTTGAACTTCGGTTATTCCCGTGACGGAATCAACATAAATATAATTTTCCTTAATCTCGGTATCGGTTGCGGTTCCGTTTCCGATTACAAGTTTGACGGTGAAGTATCCGTTGTTTTCGTAGGTCCATACCGGATTCTGTTCATCCGAATCGAAAGAGCCGTCATTATCAAAATCCCACTGGTATGAAGATATGTTTCCGGTTGACAGGTCTGTGAACTGAACCTCAAGCGGAGCATTCCCGGATGTGGGATCGGCTTCA
>JALSSR010000098.1 GCA_026984135.1 Bacteroidales bacterium | reverse complement strand
GGTCTTTTCCCCGCTGTTTTCCAACGGAACCACCTCGGCATTGTATCTTCCGCTAAAATGGTACGTACGGGCGGTGTTTACACCTATGATTTTACAGCGGCAGGCTCTGCTTACGGCGATACGCAAGCGGGAGAGAAAAACCTTGGCGGCGGTGTTTACGGAATGTTTGCCGGCGATGCCTCGGGCGACGGGAAAACCAACGAAGACGACCTCCCGCTATGGCGAAACGATGCCGGGAAACAGGATTACCTGCCCGCCGACTTCAATATGGACAGTCAGGCGAACAACACCGACAAAAATGATTTTTTGGTACCCAACAACGGAAAAGAGAGCCAGTTGCCCGTTGGTGTTTGCGGAAGCCCCCTCTTGGATGCCCGCAATAACCAATCTTACGCCACCGTACAAATAGGCACACAATGCTGGATGGCCGAAAACCTTAACATCGGCACAATGATAAATGGCAGCAACGACCAAACCGACAACGCCACCATCGAAAAATACTGTTATGACGACAACACAGCCAACTGCGATGTGTATGGCGGCCTGTACCAATGGGACGAAATGATGGAGTATGTTACCGCCGAAAGTGCACGGGGCATCTGTCCGGACGGTTGGCATCTTCCCTCAGATAACGAGTGGAAAACCTTGGAGATCTACCTTGGGATGAGCCAGGCAGAAGCTGATGCAGAAGGATGGCGAGGTGCTGATGAAGGTGGCAAATTGAAAGAAGCAGGAACAGGCCATTGGGCTTCACCCAATTTGGGTGCAACCAATTCGAGCGATTTCACTGCTCTGCCGGGAGGCTACCGCGAAGAGGACGGTTTATTTTACTATTTCGCGATCAGCGGACATTTTTGGTCTTCAAGCGAATCAGGTTCATTTGCAAAAATCAGGCATCTTAGTTCTGATTTCAGCCAGGTTTTTCGAAACAACACAATTAAAACCAGTGGTTTTAGGGTGCGTTGCGTAAGGGACTGATCATTTTCATTTTTTCAAAAGAAATTAAAAACGGATAAACAAATCGTTCTTTTAAATAACATCTTCGCAAAAGGCCCCACATTATAGAGTGGGGCTTTTTTTATTCCGCAAATGCCTTCCGGAAACCGATGTTGAATAAGGTAATCCATAAGGACTTTCGTAAGGTTAAAATCAAAGGATAAGGTTTTTTATGTTTACGAAATAAGAGACCTTATTTATGTTGTTTCAACCTTGGTAAAAAATAGAATTGTAAAGTGATTAACCTTATTACAAAACCTTATCTGAAGGCCAACCTTAGTAGAAAATGTTTGATAATATGTCCAACCTTATTACCTTATTGAAAAAACTTCTATTTTGCAATAATGTTTCGATAAAATTGAGAAAATGAAGCATCAGTCTATTTCTAACACCAAATCCTATTTAATCCAAGCCGAATCCTATTTCATTTCCGCCGAATTCTATTTGGAGGTTTTTTAGCTTCCGTTTCGGTTATATTTTTATCCCGTTTAAAATATTTTTATTATGAAAACAAAATTTACTTTTTCGTTGGCAATTTTTATTGCATCTCTTTTTTTACTATCCGGCAATTATATTAATGCAAAAAACGTAAGCCTTAAAACCGCAAAGAACGTAGCTTTGAATATTTATGCCGAAAGATCGGGCAGCGGTCTGAAAAATGTTAAAATTGACAAGGTAACGGAAATAAAGGAAAACGGGGTAACCTGTCTGTATGTTTTGGAATACTCGGTTAAAGGTTTTGCCGTGATTTCGGCCGATGATATTGTTCAGCCTGTTTTGGGATACTCATTTGAAAGTTATTACGATGAAAACGATTTGGCACCCGGGTTTGAATTTTTCGTATTGAAAAGAAACCGGAAGCAGATTTATGCAGCCATACAGGCAAAGATGTCACCTGATGCGGAAACTGTTGCCGGGTGGGCGAAATATTCGTCTGCTCCCGCTTCGTTCCAGCCAAAGGCTGTTGAAAGTGCATTTCCGCTTCTGACAACGGTTTGGAACCAAAATTGGCCTTATAATGCGTTATGTCCGGTTGACACCAATTCCGGTGGGAGCTATAATGATCATGTACCATTGGGATGTGTGGCAACTGCAATGGCCCAGGTTCTTAATTACTGGCACCATCCCTGGCACGGAACCGGTTATCATTCCTATACACCTGAAGACCATCCCGAATATGGCACACAATCGGCAGACTTCGCAAACACATATTACAATTTTGACAATATGCCCGATAATGCAACTGCTTATTCCGAAGATCTTGCAGAGTTAAATTATCATTGCGGGGTTGCCGTGGATATGGAATACGGGCCGGATGGATCAGGTGCCTGGGGTTGGGGAAACAGTGATGTAAAAGATGCCTTACAAAATTACTTTTATTTTAGTGATGACGGAAATGATATAAACCGTTCTTCATATCCCGTTACATGGGTTGATAAGATGAAAGAAAACCTTGATTTGAACAGACCTGTTATCTATGGAGGAACGGATACGGATGAAGATGCAGGTCATGCTTGGGTTTTGGATGCATACACCACGGGGGATATGTTCCATTGCAATTGGGGATGGGGAGGAAGTGATGACGGATTTTTTTCCATTGATAACTTTGGCCCGGTGAACGGAGGATATACATTTGACTTTTATGAGCATGCAAGCGTTAATATACATCCCAAAACAGGTACTTTAAGCGGAACGCTCACCCTGGCAGGAAGTCCTTATATATACAATTATGATCAGTATGTAAACGCAGGCTCGCAACTGACCATTGAACCCGGTGTGGAAATTATCTTCAACGGACGGTATAAATTGGAGGTTAGAGGAAGACTTACCGCTCAGGGGACAAATTCTGATTCAATAAAATTTTTAGTACAACTTTCCGATATCGGAATGAGGGGTGTAAGGTTCATCAACTTAAATGAGAATTCTGCCGACAGTTCCAAATTAGAATATTGTCTGTTTAGTAATGGAAAGGGTGAATATACGGTAGTAAATATGCTTGGCGGTATAAAGGGTGGTGGAATTTATTGCGAAAATTCATCGAAAGTTTTAATAGCAAACAATACAATAAAGAGTTGTAAAGCAGAATACGGAGGTGGAATAGCCTGTTACGACACATCTAATGTTATGATTAAAAATTGTGAGATATTATTTGATACGGCAACAATGGGCGGAGGTATCTTTCTTTCAAATTCCGATGCTGTTTTAAGTAATAATACAATCCGGAATAATTATGTTGAATATTCAACAGGAGGAGGTGTGTTTTGCAGTCACTCGGATGCTGTTTTTTTCAAAGACATTATTAGATACAATAAATCTCATTTTGGTGCCGGAATTGGATTTAATGATTCTCAAGCGGTTTTAGACAGTGTTACTATTAAGTTTAATGAAGCTGACATTGATGGAGGGGGATTATATTTAGACAATTCGGATATTATACTAAACGATGTCCAAATTTATGGAAATGAAGCAGGGAACCAGGGGGGTGCAATGGTTTGTTATAATAATTCGGATCCTCAATTTAGCAGGGCTTTAATTCACAATAATTTATCACCGGAAGGTGCATCAATGGTTGTAGTTGATGCCAACCCATTCTTCACAAACTCAACAATTACTGATAACATCGCAAATGCAGGGGCAAGTTCAATATATATTATTCAGGGTGGTATTAGTATTAATAGTTCAATACTGTGGAATAACCAACCTGAAGAGATTGATACCTCCGGAATTTGTTCGGTTAACACATCCTATTCAATAATTCAAAACGGTAATTGGTCAGGTACCGGTGTGATAAATAAAGATCCTTTATTTGAATCACCTCTTACGAGCAACTATCACCTTAAATGGAATGGTTTTCCATTACCGGACTTGGAAAAGTCTTCTGCAATTGATAGTGGTGATCCCGTATTGCCCAACGACCCCGACGGCACAAGGGCAGATATGGGCTCTATCCCTTACGAACAAACCTATACTTCTATTCCCGGCGGGACAATAAACGGAACACTCACCTGTGCCGGAAGCCCCTATTATGTTTACGGCGATTTGACTGTTCCGGTTGGTGACGAACTGATTATCGAGCCTTGCGTGACAATGGTCTTTCAGGGAGATTATGAGTTTGAGGTCAGAGGGCGCCTTCTTGCAGAAGGTACCGAAGCCGATCGGATCACTTTTATTTCGGCCGATACAACCGAAGGCTGGCAGGGTATTCGATTTATAAATACGGAAACAAACGGTCAGGATTCGTCAAAACTGGTACATTGTCGCATCTCTTTTGGGAATGCAAACGGTTGGTCTGCCGATGACAAGCGGGGAGGAGCATTGTTTTTCAGTAGTTCGGGAAATGTGTTTGTTGGTAATTGTTTGTTGAACAAAAACAAAGCGGAACAAAACGGAGGGGCCATATATTGTGCCGGTACTAACGGACCTCATCTGTCGGGGAACACTTTTGAAAACAATACCGCTTCCTATGGCGGAGCCCTGTTTTGGAATTATCCTTCAGGACTGTTTGAAAATAATACTTTTCAAAATAATACTGCAGATTACGGAGGGGCTATCTTTTGTAAAGCATCCAATATCGAATTCAATGGCAACACGATAAAAAACAACCGGGCGGAACTGTTCGGCGGGGGGATATATTTTGATGCAGGGGGGACACAAGATTTTAGTCCGTCGAACAAGAATAATATTTTCCTCAATTATGCGGGGGCTGCCGGACTTGATTTTTATTTCGATGGAAATGCTTCCGTCATGAAAAATATAACTGTTGACACCTTTACCGTGCTCAACCCCAATAAGCATTTTGCCTATCCGGCGGATAATTTCAATATCGTTATGGATAGTTATATAATCGAACAAACCGGCAGCAATCTTTATGTAAGTATGACAGGTTCGGATGACAATACCGGAACCGATCCTACGCAAGCCTTAAAAACCATTTATATGGCAATGATGAAGATAATGGCCGACGAATCCGATACGGCGGTGGTTTATCTTGCCGACGGAACCTATTCGGAAGGCGCAACCGGAGAGGTGATGCCCGTGAACCTCAGGAGTTATGTGTCGCTCGTAGGTACGGGTTTAAGCAATGTTACTTTATACGGAGAAGAAAAAAACCGGCCTGTATATTGCTATGACGATCAAAACTTTCTTATCCGTGACTTGAATATACAGGGAGGAGAAGCCGAAAACGGAGGAGGTATCATTCTCGACCATTATTCTGCACCGAGGATTGTAAAAGTTAAAATACACCAGAACCACGCAACAGGAGACGGCGGAGGAATATATTGTTACGACTATTCCAGCCCCGTTTTGGATTCGGTTATTGTTATGAATAACTCTTCGGACGGAAACGGCGGCGGTATTGTGTTGTACGGCAATTCAAACGCTGTGTTGAACAAAGTTGATATAGTAAGCAACACGACTTTTTATTCCGGTGGCGGATTAAGAGCAAGATTGTATTGTGATTTTCAAATGAACGATTGTAATATCAGTAATAATTCGGCTGCAAACGGAGCAGGAGTAATGGTCTATTTTTATTCAAATGCGGAAATTAATAATAGCGAGATATTTAATAATAATGCAGTAAGTTATCCCGGTTACCCGGCTATGGGTGGAGGTGTTTACATAAGCTACGGTTCGGAAGCCGGGTTTTATAATTCAAATGTAACCGGTAATAGTTCCGATTACCAGTGTGGCGGAATTTATTGTCATAGCAATCGTCTTATTTTTGAAAACGGGAAAATAAATTCCAATAGTGCTACAAATAGTGCAGGCGGATTGTATTTTTACGGGGTTGCTTCTCAAAATATTAAGATAATAAACAGTGAAATTTGCTCCAATGATGTTACTGATTATTACGGCGGTGCTGTTTATTTAAACGGCAGTTCACCGGAGTTTATAAACACGACCATTTCCGGGAATAACGCTAACAGCGAGGCTGGACAAGGTATTTATTGTAATTTTAGTTCCGAACCGGTTTTCCGTAACAGTATTATCTGGAATAATTCACCTATGGAAATTGAAGTTGTTTCGGGTAGCCTGACCGCAACCTATTGCGACATCAAAGATGGTTGGGCAGGAACGGGCAACATTGATTCCGATCCGCAATTTGTAAATGTTGTCGCAGGCAACTTCAGTCTTTTGGAAACATCGCCATGCATTGATGCCGGCAATCCCGATACAACGGGTTTGAACCTTCCTGCTTTCGACCTTGCCGGAAATCCGCGCATTACAAATGATATAATAGATATGGGTGCCTATGAATATTTGCCCGCAGGTAATTTGACGGAAGTGGATATCAGAATCTTTCTCGAAGGACCTTTTAACGGGACGGATATGACATCTTCGTTGAACTCAGACCTGCCGTTAATGCAACCTTATAATACCTCACCCTGGAATTATGACGGAGACGAAAGCGTGGCAGTCATTCCGAACAGTAATGTGGTGGACTGGGTTTTGGTGGAGCTTAGAGATGCTTTGAGTGCGGAAAATGCAACCCCGGATACAAGAGTAGCAATACAAGCCGGATTTTTGTTAAGCGAAGGAAAGATTGTCGGATTGGACGGTTCAAGTCCGTTATTATTCGATGACCTTACGGTTGAAAATTTGATGTATGTCATTGTTTGGCACAGGAATCATCTTGGAATAATTTCGGCGATTGGAATGCCTTTGTCCGGATTTATGTATTATAACTTTACGTTTTCCGGCGATGGTGTCTTGAATCCCAGTTCAAACGGTTATAAAGAAATTGCTCCCGATATATGGGGAATGGTAGCCGGCGATGCCAATGCCGACGGAGAAATTGATGCCGCCGATAAAACCTTATGGAGAAACGATGCCGGTAAAAATGGTTACAAGTCCACTGATATGAATATGGATAATCAGGTTGATAACAGGGATAAAAATGATTATTGGGTGAAAAACGAGAATTATTCGAGTCAGGTACCGGAATGATAGAGACGCACGGCCGTACGTCTCTATCAATCGTAAAACAATACGTTGCTTCGCCGCGTCGCCGCGTCGCCGCGTGATTTATTAATCATAAAACAATACGTTGTGTCGCCGCGTGATCTATCAATCGTTCGTTAAATATTCTCATGGAAAATCCCCAATAGAATTCCGGTTTTGCCTTTTGTATTCTATGTTGATCAGAAATTCATCCGTACGACTAAAAGAAGTCAGTAGGATATATCTGATAAGAGCCGGAATAAAAGATTTTCAGGCCGTTTATTGTTTCTTTTTCCTGAAATTAAAAAACTCCTTAATTTTTCCTGTTGAGAGCGAAAACTCTTCCGTTCCTTCTTCTCCTATCAGGTATCCATATGCGTTTAATTCCGGAACCTCATCACATAAAACCTTTGCCATAGCCATTATCGGGACAATTATAAACATCCCCGGGACACCCCATACAGCTCCCCCGAAAAGTACACTGAGAATAATAATGAACGGGCTGATTTTGACATAACTTCCCACAATATTCGGAGTAAGCAGATTATGCTCAATAAAAACAACTATTATCATTTGAATAACAACACTGACGGCAAGATCAGGTGATTTTCCCGTAAGTATAGCCATTAGGATTGGAATGGAGTAACCTATAAAAGTCCCGAAATAAGGGATGAAACTGAAAAGTGCGGCAATTACTCCCCAAAGCACTGCATACTTAAGTCCGATAATTATAAAGCCTATTGAATTCAGAACGGCAAGAATAGCAACTACAACGGCAACTCCGGTAATATACTTTATAGTTATATGGTTGATACGGTATAAAATTTTGTCAGCCCTCTCATGTTTATGCTCCGGGGTTAACATATACACAAACCGTTCAATTTTATTCCTTTTAAACAGAAAAAAGAAGATGAACACAGGCATTATAAAAATTGCAAAAAACGTATGAAAGGTACTGCTCAGATAAGTTGTCAGCCCGCTTTTTATTGATGCCAGAGCACTCATAACCGAGTCTTGAACCGGTGTCCCCTCCGTTGCTTCAATGCCGAGACTGTCGCGTATTCCGTTGAAAAGCACCGTAAGATTGCTGATTGCCTGCTTTTCCATTGTCGGTATATCAACAAGAAATTTTTGTAAATTTTTATAAATAAAAAACACAACCCCATAGATAACTATTATACCAAGAATGATACTTATCAGGTTGGCCAGTATTCTGTGAACTTTATGTTTTTCAAGAAAATTAGCCAACGGATACAACAGATAGGCAAACAATGCAGCAAGGAAAATAGGATAGAGGAAATTTTTTATCTCGGTAAGTACAAAAAACAGAAGTATCCAGAAGAGCATCAGTATTGTTGCTCTTGCAATCAGCGGAAGTTGTATTTTGTATCGTTCCATAATATGGTAAATATTAATTTATAAAAGGCAAATATAGTAAAAAATTGATATGTTGTAATGTTCGTTCGGAAGAATTAATAAATTGTTAATAATTAATTAATAAACCATATTATTATTTTTTCTACATTTGTTAACCCTTTTAAAAAGAATTTTATAAAATAGAGGGAAGCCATAGCATTAGTTTTATTTTTGACATAATTCATTAATAATCAAAATATTAACAAATAAAATTACTATTATGAAAAAAACGATTTTTTACTTTGTTACAGCTTTAACCTTCATTTTGCTGGCAAGCTTGAATGTTGGGGCTCAGAATCTTCTAACCAACCCCGGTGTGGAGAGTTGGAATACAAACGGTGCCGGAGGCCCTCCGGATGATTATTATGTCTCCTCTTCAAGCATAACCGCTTCGCAGGAGAGCACAACGGTTCACAACGGGACATATTCGGCAAACGTGACCTGGACGACAACGTCAAATGTGGAATTCGGGCAATATGTTCAAATTACTGCCGGAAACAGCTATCAATTTTCATTCTATGCATTTGATAATGACCCGGGTGGACGGGCAAGGGTCTTGATAAGGTGGTATCAGACGGATACAACATATATCTCGGGGTATTACGGTGATTATTCAAATGATGATCCGAACTGGCAACAGATGATTTCAGTTCCTCAACAGGCTCCGGCAAATGCCGCTCTTGCCAAAGCAGAGGTCAGATTTTACGATGTGTCCGCAGGCTGGACAGGCTCCGCTACCATATACATTGACGATCTCTATTTTGAGGATGTAACAGCTTCACCGCCGGTTATAACGAATGCTTATTCCGTCAGCACGACAGCTGTTGATGTATTGTATGACAAGGATATGACATCCGTTGATCCGTCAGATTACCAGCTTACCGGTACCTCAATAGTATCTTTCTCCGGAGCTACAATTGACGGAACAAATGCCAAACTGGTACATCTGACGGGTGCATCACCTTCAATGACCGGAGATGCAACGCTTGATAATATTCTTGACGACGGAAACGGCACAAACTTTGACTTTTATGCAGGTATAACACCTATTTCTTACCTGAATACAAATAATCCCGGCGGTACATTATTAAACGCTTATACTGCAACTTTTCAGGGAGTGGTTTCTGCAAATGATGCATACAACAATGTCTGGTTTAGTGATGCTGCCGGACAATATAACGGAATGCTGATATATGATAGCGGTTTCGACGCTCTTGCTGCTGTGGGAGATGAGATCATTGTTGCAGCGGAAAGAGATGAATACAACGGACTTACCGAACTGAAAAATCCTGTATTGATATCCACCGTTTCAACGGGAAACACTCCCTACGGTCCTGATGTCATTCCGGGTTCCGATATTGAATATACAATAGCTTCAAATACTAATCCGGCGGAAGCCTGGGAAGGACAGTTGGTTAAGATAGAAAATGTAACCGTTGACTCCATTGGGTCAACTACCTATTTCTATTGGTGCAGTGTTGATATTTCAGGCACGGTTTACACTTTTGTACTTGGCGATAATGTTGATTATCACCTTAATAATATTTCACTAACAGTTGGTGCAACATACCAATCCGTTACAGGTGTGATTGACTGGTCATCTTCAGGTCCTTATTACAGAATAAACCCAAGGGAACAAGCTGATATTGTGGCTGCTACCGTTAATCCCACAAAACTGGCGGTTATTTCCGTAAACGGCGGTGCCAATCCATACGAAAGTACCGACTTCAGTGTTACTGTTCAGGCTCAGGATGCTTCGGGGCTTCCGGCAGATGTAACTTCGAATGTTAATTTCACTTTTACTACCAATGGCGGTACATCTGGCAGCGTTGGATTTGTTTCGGGCACAACGACAACAGGAATGATAGCCGCAGGAACTAATGAGGTCACCGTCACAGGTGTTCAGATGGCTCCTGCCGGAACCGGAGTTACAATTACGGCAAGCGATAACAATCCCTTCGGCCTTGCAGCAGGAACAAGTGCATCATTCGATGTTGTTGCGGTTCCTTCGTACATTATTTATCAGGGTTTTGAGCCAAGCGGCGATACCTGGACTTATACTCCAGATCCCACACCCTATAACACAAGTGGTGATGTTTGGGATTCGGTGGCCTCGGTAGGTTCAATAAGCGGCCCGGCGGTAGGTACTCGATTCTGGGGGATGAGAGACCTTGAAAATGGTAACGGCGGTGGTGCATTTTGGCATACACTTACATTTCCTGCAGTTGATATCTCGTCTTATGGTAATGTGAAGGTGAGTTTTCAATATTATACCGTTGGATATGACGGTTCTGACGAAATAGGCTATTCGGTTGAGTTTGATAACGGCACAGCCTGGAACGATACAATCCTTCTTGACAAAAACACCGGTGCCTGGACAACAATTTCAGTGAACGTTCCCGGTGGCTCAAGCTATGTACGGCTTCTATTGCTTGCACGCCAAAACGGCGGAAGCGATTATGCCGGCTGGGATGACATAAAAGTTGAGGAGGTACAGGGTGTTGTTGATCCTTCGGGATTTGTTGCTCAGGGTGTTAGCACAAGTGAGATAGACCTTTCGTGGACGGAGAACTCTTCCGGTGACAATGTTCTTGTAGCCTGGAATTCAACAAATTCTTTCGGAACGCCTGTTGACGGAACATCATACTCTTCGGGCTCCTCAATTCCGGGTGGTGGAACGTCACTTGGAGTACAGTCAACCGGAAGCTATGCTCATACATCACTCACGGAAGATACCTGGTATTACTATAAAATATGGAGTGTTGACGGCTCGAATAATTATTCGGCAGGTTTGGTTGACAGTTCCAAAACATATATGAATCTGCCCCTGCTTTACATAAACGAGTTTATGGCAATTAACAGTTCTGTAATAGTTGATGAATACGGTGAATATGACGACTGGATTGAGATTTATAATCCGGGAACATCACCCGTTGATCTCGGTGGTTACTATCTGACGGATAATTTATCTAATCCCGTCAAATCGCCCATAGCTGATACCGCAGCTTCGGAGACAACCGTACCGGCAGGCGGGTTCCTGCTTTTCTGGGCTGATGACCAGGCATCGCAGGGTGTCCGTCATATGGCTTTCAAACTGAGTGGCGGAGGCGAAGATGTGGGACTCTTCGGACCCGACGGATTCACACCCATTGACACTTACACTTTCGGCAGTCAACTACCGGATACTTCTATGGGACGTCAAACAGACGGTGCTGCAACTTGGGTGACTTTCGAAGGGAATCCTACACCGGATGCTTCCAACGGTAGTGAAATGGTCATAGTTAATGATCCCAACGGCGGTGAAGTATGGTATCAGGGGAATACTAAAACCATTAAATGGTTTGCAACCTCTTCTGTTTCAAATGTAAAAATAGAATTGACAGGTTCCAATCCGACGGTAATTTCATCTTCGGTTGCCAATACCGGAGAATTTGTCTGGACAATACCTGCAAGTCAAGCACCCGCAACGGATTATAAAGTTAAAGTTTCCGATGCTTCCGACGGAATACCCTATGACGAAAGTAACGCTGCATTTGAAATTGCCGCAACTGCCGTTCCCGACATTATGATTGTCGAAATAATGCAAAATCCTTCGGCAGTAGGAGATACCGAAGGTGAATGGTTTGAGGTCTTTAATACAACCTCTTCGGCAATTGATATGAACGGCTGGATAATAAAAGATAAAGATACGGATATTGATACCATTGAAGGTTCGCTTATTGTTCCTTCCAACGGATTTATTGTGTTCGGCAGGAATAGTGATTCCGGTGTAAACGGAGGATATACGTGCGACTATCAATATACCGGCATAACACTTAGTAACGGTAGCGATGAAGTAATCATTCTTCGTCCCGACGGAACACAGGTTGACAGCGTAGCTTATGACAACGGTGCCACTTTCCCGGATCCCAACGGAGCATCAATGGTATTCACGGGAACTATCTATGATGATAATAATGACGGTTCGAACTGGGTAAAGG
Organism: Bacteroidales bacterium; assembly: GCA_026984135.1. GTDB lineage: Bacteria > Bacteroidota > Bacteroidia > Bacteroidales > JAADJA01 > JAADJA01. Next base: position 3,815 of record JALSSR010000098.1, on the reverse strand, counting down.
CAACACTGCGCGAGCCGAGTTACACGGGCACCACAGGAGATGACGGTTCCCCTGGCACAAACGGTCAGGATCAAAATTTGAACGTTACAACCGTGACTTACACGCTTGATCTTAAAGTTTATCTTGAAGGACCGTTTAACGGAACGGATATGAACACTACACTTAACTCAATGAATCTGTTACCGACATCTCAACCGTACAACGTCAGTCCCTGGAACTATTCCGGTACGGAAAGCGTTGCCGCTATTCCAAATACTAATGTTGTTGACTGGATTCTTGTGGAGCTTAGAGATGCAGCAAGTGCACAAGGTGCAACAGGTTCAACGGTTTATGCTCGTAAAGCCGGCTTCCTGCTGAACGACGGTTCTATTGTTGACCTTGACGGAACCAGTAATTTACAGATTACGGCACAAACCGGTCTTGTTAACGATATGTATGTTGTTATATGGCATCGTAATCATCTTGGTATTATGAGTGCGGATCCGGTAACACTTTTCAATTATGCCGGCAGTTATGATTTCTCAACCGGTTCAAATAAAGTTTACGGCGGCTCTGCAGGATATAAATTGTTGAATACAGGTATTTGGGGTATGGTAGTAGGCGACATCAATGGAGATAAGACGATAAATGATATTGACATTGACAATGCCTGGGCTCCCGATGCAGGTGATGCAGGCTACAAAGCCGGTGACCTGAACTTTGACGGAGAGGTCAATAATATTGATAAAAACGATTTCTGGTTTATCAATGATAACACCGGTTCGGGTGTTCCTGACTAAGAATAAATTTCTTACAAAAAAACTCCCACACCTTAACCGGGGTGGGAGTTTTTTATTATCAAAAATATTATGTTGAGCGTAATCAAAACCAAATGCTAACTCATGATCCCGTTTTTAAACAGTAACATATTTTCTCATCAACCTTCCACCATCCCGTAAAGCATCCTGATCTCTTCGGCCCATAAACTGTCGTCGGGTGTTTCAAGTATCATCGGAATATTGTCAAAACGCGGGTCGTTCATCAGTCGTCTGAATAAATCTTCACCGATAAATCCTTTGCCGATATTATCGTGGCGGTCAACTCTTGTTGCCAGCTCCTTTTTTGAGTCGTTAAGGTGCATACCGCACAGATATTTGAATCCGACGATTTTGTCGAATTCCTCAAAAGTATTCTTGTAACCCTCTTCCGATTTCAGGTCATAGCCGGAAGTGAAAGTATGACAGGTGTCAATACAAACTCCCACACGGCTTTTATCCTCAACACGGTCAATAATAAAACGGAGATGTTCGAACCTGTATCCGAGGTTTGTTCCCTGACCGGCGGTATTTTCAATCACAGCCGTAACGCCGTTTGTTTTATCAAGGGCAATATTTATTGATTCCGCAATGGTTGTAAGGCACTCCTCCTCCGAAACTTGTTTCAGGTGTGAGCCGGGATGAAAATTAAGGAGTGTGAGACCGAGTTGTTCGCATCTCTGCATCTCATCAAGGAAGGCTTTGCGCGATTTCTCCAGATTTTCTTTTACCGGATGCCCGAGGTTTATCAAATAGCTGTCGTGAGGAAGAATATGCTCAGGTTTATAACCGTACCTTTGACAATTTTCCTTGAATTTATTGATATTATCTTTGCTAAAAGGTTTTGAAAACCATTGTCTTTGATTTTTTGTGAACAAAGCAAAAGCTTTTGCTCCTATTTCGTGTGCATTGACGGGTGCATTTTCCACACCGCCGGATGCGCTTACATGTGCTCCAACGTATTTCATAATTTTATTTTTCGACAAAGATAGAAAAAGTTATTTCTAATTCAATCTTTTGTATTTTTGGCCTCTGAAAAACGAATTACAGACGTTGTATAATTTGATTATACCGGTTCTCACAGCAATAGCACAATATGGAAAAGGTCGCAAGAATTTTGGCAATAAATCCCGGGTCAACCTCAACCAAGATTGCTGTGTATGAGAATGAAATTCCGGTTTTTATTAAAAATATCAAACACTCCAAAGAAGAGCTTGAACCGTTTGAAAAGATAACCGATCAGTTTCAGTTCAGAAAAGAGCTTATTCTTGAACAACTCCGTATTGCCGATATTGAGTTAAATTCCATTAGCGTTGTAGTCGGGCGGGGAGGTTTGCTCCGACCCATTGAATCGGGAATATACAGGATAAACGACCGGATGATTCACGATTTGCGTCACAGTCCTCTCGGAGAGCACGCCAGTAATCTTGGGGGACTGATAGCCGATGATATTGCCAAATCCCTCCCCGCTGCCGAAGCATTTATTGCCAACCCCGTTGTGGTTGACGAGTTGGAAGATGTGGCCCGTATTGCAGGTCATCCCAACTTCAAACGGATATCAATTTTTCATGCTCTTAACCAAAAAGCCGTTGCACAGGAGCATGCAAAATCCATTCTGCGCAAATATGAAGATTTGAATCTTATCGTTGTCCACCTCGGAGGCGGCATAACTGTAGGAGCACACCGCAAGGGAAGGGTTATAGATGTCAATCAGGGCCTTGACGGTGAAGGACCTTTTTCACCTGAACGGTCAGGAACTTTGCCCGTCGGTGATCTTGTAAGGCTCTGCTTTAGCGGTAAGTATTCCCAAAACGAGGTAATGAAAATGATAAAAGGCGAAGGTGGCATCGTTGGTTATCTCGGGACAAACAATGCCTATGAGGTTGAACAGAGAGCAGCCTCGGGCGATGAGGAGGCACGGCTGATACTCGAAGCTATGGCATATCAGGTTTCAAAGGAGGTTGGTGCAATGAGCACCGTTTTGAAGGGTGATGTTGACGGGATACTTATCACGGGGGGCGTGGCAAACTCCAAATGGTTTGTCAATATGATAGGAGAAAGGGTTCATAAGATAGCTCCCGTCAGTGTCTATCCGGGTGAGGACGAAATGAGAGCCCTTGCGCTAAACGGACTACAGATTTTACGGGGTGAAGCTGAGGCCAAGGAGTATTGATTTCAAATCCATTTGTTATTTGTTCCGGATTAGGCCTGTGCGTTGGCTTGTGCTGAAATCCGGAACAGTTCGAAGTAGCAGACGCTCGGTTTTTATATTCGGGCTCTTTCGGATTTCAGTGTCGGACTTCCGGGTCGGCCTAATCCGAAAGTTAGTATAATATGGATTTTAAATCCATCTGTTATTTTGTTCCGGATTAGGCTTGTGCTTTGGCTTGTGCTGAAATCCGGAACAGCTCGAAGTAGCAGACATTCGGTTTTTATATTAGGGCTCTTTCGGATTTCAGTGTCGGACTTCCGGGTCAGCCTAATCCGAAAGTTAGTATATTATGGATTTGAAATCCATCTGTTATTTTGTTCCGGATTAGGCTTTCGCTTCGGCTTATGCTGAAATCCGGAACAGCTCGAAGTAGCAGACATTCGGTTTTTATATTAGGACTCTTTCGGAGTTTCACTATAATTTTAATTCCCCGAAATCAAAGTAAAAATATGAAATTTCCATTCATTCTCTTTAGTATCATTATTTTTGGGATGATCAGTTGAGATTGCAAGCCCTTTTTCCGATACAAAATATTTCAGTGAATAGGTGTTTTCCGGTAAAATAATTTCGTGAATAATCTGAAAATCTTTGTCCAATACCGATATGCCGAAAGTTTCGGGATGCATATAAGCCTCAAACAATTCTTTATCGGTTAAATTTGTTATATCCATACCCGGCCAGAAAAAACGGTAATATACGTCCCTGTACCTGTCATAAATAATCCCAAGATATCTTTGGAATGTAAGTCTGTTTTCAAAATATTTATTTTGTGAAGGAACAATGTTTGGATTATAATGTATAATGGAGTT
>JALSSR010000097.1 GCA_026984135.1 Bacteroidales bacterium | reverse complement strand
ACACATAGCCGTTGGGATGAGTGATATATAAAGCCCGTCCGTATCCGCCCGGAGCAATTTTTACCCGCGAAACATAACCGTCGGCTATTGCATAAACTTTAAATCCCGGTTTTTCCTGTGTTCGAATGTCCATACCCGAATGAAAATGATTTGAGCGGAGTTCGCCAAATGTTCCCGAAAGAAATAACGGGATATCAAGAGGTGGCCTGAAGTAATCCTTAGGGTATGACTGACCATATACAAACTGATTTGTAATAAAAACAATAAGTATGATAAACAGTTGTTTCGCTTTCATTTTATATCAATTTAATTCGGCTGCAAGTATAAGCATTTTCATTTGAATGGAATTTTGCAACCATATTGCCAATTATACGTTATAATTAGTTGTTTTACATTGCGCAGTGAAAATTTCGGATTGGAAATAATCCGTATTTTTGCAGAAAAATTTAATCTTTAAAATGAATTAAGTGGGTAAGTTAGATATTTCTGTTTTATTTGTTGAGGACGAGGAGCTTTTAAGAGCTATCTATGAACGTATTCTTGAGAAATATGTTGAGCGTCTTTATGTTGCCCAGAACGGAAAAGAGGGACTTGAAGTATATGAAGAGGTAAAACCCGACCTTGTAATTACCGACATTCAGATGCCTGTAATGGATGGTCTTGAAATGATCGAGGTGATTAGACGAAAGGACCGGCAGGTCAGACTTGTGATTTTAAGTGCTTACGGGGAAGCTGAATATTTTATGGATGCCATAAAGATCGGTGTAAATAGTTTCTTGATAAAACCGGTGGAGACTAAAAAGTTGATTTCTCTTGTGGATGAGCTGGGAAAGGGTATTGTCCTGCAAAAAGAGTTGATGGCTCAGGAACTTAAGCGTAAGGAAGCCGAAGAGAATTTAAGGAAACTGAATGAAGAACTGGAAAAAATAATAGAAGAAAGAACCAAAGACCTGCAGCGCGAAATTAAAGAGAGGATTCAGGCTGAGGATGACCTTAAGCAGTTGAATATGACCCTTGAAAAAAGGGTGAAAGAGGAGTTGAAAAAGCGTGAAAAGCAACAGCAACTTTTAATTCAAAAATCAAAACTGGAGTCCATGGGTGAGCTTTCTGCCGGGATGGCTCACGAAATAAACCAGCCTCTCGGCAGTATATCAATGGGTCTTGACAATATGCTGTTTAAACTCTCTGTTGATGGTATGGATAAGGATTATCTGATTAAAAAAATAAATGCTTTGTTTGATGATATTGACCGGATAAGGCAAATAATAAATCATGTCAGAGTGTTTTCGCGGGATCAGCAAGTTGCAGCTTCCGAAGTTGTCAATGTAAAAGATGTTATTCAGAATGCCTTATCACTTGTTAAAGTTCAATATGCAAATCACAATGTTGAAATTGAACTGAATCTGGAGCAGGATGAATGTAATACGGATGGAAATAAGTACAGGCTCGAGCAGATTATTCTGAACCTGTTGTCGAATGCCAAGTTCGCCGTTGATGAAAAGCAGGCGTTGACAAAAGATATGGAATACAAAAAAGTTATTAAAATCAATAGTTTCTCTGATGAAAACAATATTCATATTGAAATTATAGATAACGGAACAGGAATATCTCCGGAGACACAGGAAAATATTTTTGATCCTTTTTTCACAACAAAAGATGTTGAGAATGGTACCGGTCTGGGGCTTTCAATAACATACGGTATAGTTAAAGAGATGAAAGGTGAAATAAATGTTGAAAGTAAATTGAACGAATATACAAAAATGACAATCATTTTGCCTAAACATAAAAATAAAGAAATTATCAATTTCTAATAAAACTAACTGATGGAAAAAATAAAAATACTTGTAGTTGATGATGAAAGAAGAGTCAGGGAGGAGATAGCCGAATTTCTTTCCAATAATAAATTTGAGGTTTATAAAGCAGCTGCACCTTCGGAAGCATTTAAAATATTAGACGCAAAACCCATTGATATTATGATACTCGATATCCGGCTGCCGGAAATGGACGGTCTGGAAGTATTGAAAAGGGTGAAGGAGAATTTTCCGGAAATAGAGGTAATAATGATTTCCGGACATGGTGATATGACGAGTGTGATTGAAGCTATGCGCTATGGTGCTGCCGACTTTTTTCCGAAACCGTTCAGACTGATGGATATTAATCTTGCCATCCAGCGAACTACAAGATATATCACTCTTAATCAAAGGTATAAGCAGCTTGAAAAGAATTTCTCTCTGATATCAAACGAGATACAAAAAAATGCAGGAGTACAACTCATTGGTAAGAGCAAGGAGATGAAGCATGTAATTGCCATGATGACAAAAGTGGCCAATGTTGAAAACACAACGGTTTTGATTACGGGCGAAAGCGGAACGGGTAAAGAGCTTGTTGCCAGAGGTATCCATTTTATGAGCAGCCGTAAGAAAAAGTTTTTTCATTCTGTAAACTGCTCGGCAATTCCCGAGACACTGTTTGAAAGTGAGTTCTTCGGGCATAAAAAAGGCTCCTTTACCGGTGCAATTGAGAATAAGGCAGGATGGTTCGAGATTGCAAATCATGGTTCTCTCTTCCTGGATGAAATAGGGGATATGCCGTTAAGTCAACAGGCAAAATTACTCAGAGTCCTTGAGGAGAGAAGCGTTTCAAGAATCGGTTCGCACGATAAACTGGATGTTGATGTCAGGGTTATTGCAGCTTCAAATATGGAACTTGAAAGCATGGCTCATAAAAAGGAATTCAGACTTGACCTTTATCATCGTCTCAGCTCATTCGTTATACATTTGCCTCCTCTAAGAGAAAGAAGAGAAGATATTCCTCTGCTTCTGGATTATTTTATTAATTTCTATATCGAAAAACTCGGAAAGAAAATTGATAAGATTGATCCGGCAATTGCAAAAGAACTTATTAATTATCCTTTTCCGGGCAATGTCAGGGAGTTGAGGAATCTTGTGGAGAGAGCATTGATTTTAAGTGACGGAGGAGTGCTTAAATTATCCGACTTTATGATATCCAAGTCCCCTGAAGTTTTGGAATCGGCAGAAGCAAACATACCGGATACTCAAGTGTTTGATCTGGAATTGTCGGAGAAACGGCTAATTAAAAAAGCACTGGAAAAATGCAATAATAATAAATCGAAAGCTGCCGAAATGCTGAATATCTCCTGGCAATCACTGGATAGAAGAATGAAAAAATTTGACCTTTCCTAAACCCGGCCGTATTGTTTTTGAGGTTAAGTTTATTACGGGTGTTTTTTGTTTTTAGTAATTTTGTAAAAAATTACACCGGTGAGAAATTCATACATTCAAAAGCTCATTGAACAGGGGGAGCATCAGCAGCTGGATTTTAAATTTGAAATTTCGGATTCGAGAAAAATTGCTAAGACCTTTGTGGCATTTGCCAATACCGACGGCGGTAGATTATTGATAGGCGTTAAGGATAATGGAGCCATTAAGGGAATTAAGTCAATGGAAGAGTTTTATATGGCTGAAGCTTCCGCAACGCTATATTCAAGCCCTGCGGTGGAGTTCGACACTAAAGAGTGGAATGTTGACGGAAAAAAGATATTGGAAATAACCATCCCCGAAGGAGAAAAGAAACCATATTTCGCTGAAAATGAAGAAGGGAAATGGCTGGCTTATGTTCGTGTCAACGATCAGAATATCCTTGCCAACAGAGTTTGGATTAATGCTATGAAGAGAAAAAACAATCCGGCAGGCACTTATATCAATTATTCCGAAAAAGAACGCTTATTGCTTGAATATCTTGAAGATAATGATTTCATTACCGTTACAAAATTCAGAAAGATTTCAAGACTTTCAAAATATAAAGCGGAAGTCATTCTGACAAATTTTCTTGCACTTGACCTCATTGAGATAATTTTTTCCGAAAAAAAAGTGATTTACAAACTTTCCCATAATTTTTCAGATAAAAGGTAGTTGTGGTAGAATCGGTTCGATAATTTATACTAACCCTATTTATATCCGAAACGTACTATCGGTGCATCTTCTGATGCGGGGTCAATCGTAATGATATCTTTAAATTCTTCCGACACACAAAAAGAAGTGACCGGCTTGTTAATTATATATGCCGAAACAGGAAGGCCGTTTTGGGAATACTTCTGGATTTCGCATTTGAAAGTGTTGTTGTCAATTTCCCGCATTAGTTCATTGGTACTCCTGCCGCCAACATAAAGTAAATAAAAATACTTTTCAGTTGCAAAGACGGAAGTATAATATAGTTTTGTATTATCTGTGGTAACCCTTCCTTTACTAAAAAACAAATTGGAGATTTCTCTCTTGTAATTATTCAAAAGAATATTACCGTTATTATCAAACATCATGTAACAGTCAAAGTATAAAGATGCAAAGACAATAAAACTTTTATCGGACGAACATGCCATATATCCATTGTAAATAATATTTTTATCCTGCTCTTTGATATTAAATGTTTCAAAAGGAAGTGATATAAATTTAGGCTGTTTCGTTTTTGTATTATAAAAGAATATTTTACCACCGTTTACACCAAATCCAGCAATTATAGTATCATCAATCTTAATGACATTTTGAGGATTTGTTAGTTCCGTTGGTAACACTTGAAGCAAACGTATACATTTGTTGTTATTTCCATTATTGTTGCGACACCCGGTATTTATTTCAAAAAGTGAATTGTTTCTAAAATCAAAAAAATCAATGAATTGCTTGTCCATAAATGACAATTGAGGGTTAAACTTTATTTCATCCGGGCCTTCACCTTTTCTCCCGAACAATTCAATGTTTTCGATTTTCGGATAGGAATAGAGGTGGAAGTAATAGTCTCCGCCATCATCAATAACAAGCAATTTATCATCTACAGTATAAATGGCAGTTGGAATAAACAGTGTTTCCGGTATTTTAACTTTTTCTCCGGAAAGGACTACTACATTTTCAAATTTCCTTTCTTGTTGAGAGGTTGCCTCTTGCGAATTTATAATAAGGGAAGCCTGTAGTAATGTAAATAATAAAAGTAATCTGAACATGATTATTTATATTTTGGTAAATTACATCTTGTGTCTTTAGTCATCATTCTTTTAACTCTTCAATTGTTTACATTCCGTAAATGATATTGGGAACAAATCCAGAACCAAGTTAAATCTGATAATATTCTTTAATATCTTCATGGAAGGAATTTTTTAGTTTGCAAAAATATGAAATTTTCTATTTATTTCCAAAAATTTTATCAGTTCTGAAATTCATGATTTATCCCCATCCTCCATATCCAGCATAGCATTTATCACTTTTGCATAATGGAATTTTTTCAGATCGGATTTCATTATTGGGATTTCGAATATTTTGCCTTCATTCAGTAGTTTCTCTCTTTTTGTTCCTTTTAACAAAGGAGTTGAGGGAGTGACCCACTTTTGTCCGTCAAAAAAAATAATATTTGAGAATGAAGTGTCGGTGATAAATCCGTTTTTCACGATAAGTATATCGTCGGCATTACCTTTTTCTTTCAATAGCTTGTTTAAAAGTGTGCGGTCAGCATATTTATATTCGTAATCAATATCATTACATTCCACAATTTTCAGCCTCCTAATAGGTTTAGGATTGTACAGCTGAAATTCAATTGATAATATCTCAATGTCATAAACTATCCTGCATTTAAATATTCCCGGAGGAAGGTCTTCAGGAATTTTTATTATCTCTCCGAGGTCAATAAAATCTTTTTTCCCGAACAGTTTATGCCTTGTCCTGTTGAGCCTTTCATTGTGATATTCAATGTTTTGAAGTATCCTGTTTTTAACTTTTATGGCTTCAAGTAACCGGCACATAAACTTTATCTTTCAATTCGTTATACTCTTGTTCCGGATTGCTGAAATATGTTATTCCGCCACCACTTTTGAAGTACAGTTCATCACCTTGTTTCTCAATAAAACGTATCATTACCGCACTTTCAAGTTCTTTTCCGTCGAAATAGCCGAATATTCCCGTGAAATATCCGCGCTCATAATTCTCCGACTCTCTGATAACCTGCAAAGTCATCTTTTTGGGAGCGCCGCTGATTGAACCGGCGGGCAGCATTTTAAAAATGATGTTTCCAATATTTTGATGCCATTTGTCCGGTAAAATGCCGGAAACTTCAGAGCTTGTCTGCAACAACTCCTTTTCGTGGGTTTTTATTTTTTCGATGTATCTGAATTTTGTCACTCGCACCTTTTTTGCCACCATACTCAGGTCGTTTCTTATCAAATCCACAATTGTATTGTGCTCCGAAATCTCTTTGATATCTTCCATTATCTTTTTTTCCGCATCGGCAATTGAAGCGTCAACTGTTCCTTTCATCGGGTATGATGATATTTTATTTCCGCTTATCTTTACAAAAGGCTCGGGTGAAAAAACAATAAATTTATCTTTGTAAAGTAATTTGAATTTTGCTTTGCTGTGAATAAAAATATCATTGAAGGTTAGATTCATTTCAATCCGGGTCGGGAATGTCAGGTTGAGAAGAAAAGAATCACCGCGATAGATATATTTCCTTGCAATTTCAAACGACTCCCTGTAACTTTGATAAGGTATCGGATATTTTTTAAATGAAACGTTTTGAGGTAGTTGCGTTAATTCAGGATAAATTTTAAGGTTTCCAATATCAACAAAGATATTTTCATCCGGCAACTCTTCAATGCGGAATATTTTCGCATTGGTAAGCTCATAATCAATGACGAACAAAAAAGGAATACTTTTTTTGCCATAGTCATTCATAAGTTTTAATATATCTTTGTTGCGTTGCATTTTGGGTGCAAAACTAATTAATTTTAACATTGGTATAGAATGTTGTTGTTGATAGATAATTACGATTCGTTCACATATAATCTTCTGCAAATTGTGGAGGAAAACAGTACAATGAAGTATGAAGTGTTGAAATACGGAGAGGTTGATAGTAACATTGTCGCACAATTCGATAAAATTCTGATATCTCCTGGCCCCGGTATTCCCGAAGACTTTCCGAATCTTGAAAAGTGGGTCGTAGAATTTGGAAATAAAAAGAGTTTTCTCGGTATATGTCTTGGCCACGAAGCAATTGCTTTGGCATACGGTGCAAAATTGAGGAAGCTTGAGGGTGTATTTCATGGTGTTGCAAAGAAAACCGTCATTACCCGACCCGACGATTATATTTTCAGGGATGTGCCCGTTGAATTTTACGGAGGGCTTTACCATTCCTGGGCACTTGACGAATCTTCATTTCCTGGTGAACTTGAGATTACTTCCGGATCAGAAGACGGAATAATAATGTCTTTCACTCATAAAATGTTTGATTGCAAGGGATTGCAATTTCATCCGGAATCAAATATGACTAAGGTGGGAGAGAGGATAATGAGAAACTGGCTCCTGCATATTTGATATCGGGATGCGAAGTTTATTTGTTCAACATTTGACCTGCCGGTACTTTTTTTAAATTACTTATTAATTTTTATAAATAAGATTATATCTTTGCCTTCCATATAAATCAGTATTATGTTCATAAGAGATGCTATAATTCTTGCAGGAGGTATGGGTACCCGGCTTTCAGGGGTTGTCGGTGACGTGCCCAAATCAATGGCGCCGGTAAACGGCATTCCTTTTTTGGAATATCAGCTAACATATCTTTCCGATTGGGGAATAAAAAATGCGATACTTTCGGTCGGATATAAACGGGAGGTGATAATGAATCACTTCGGGAAACATTATAAGGATTTGAATTTGATATATGCCGTTGAGGATAAACCCTTAGGTACCGGCGGGGCGATTAAAAACTCAATGCAATATGTAACTGCCCGTAATGTTCTTGTATTTAACGGCGACACCTATTTTAAAGTCAGTTTTGACAAACTTCTAATGGTCTATCAAATCAAAAAATCGAAAATGATGATTGTCCTGAAAGAAGTAGAGGATGTTTCGAGATACGGCAGTGTTAATATTGATTATAACGGTAAAGTTTTGGGATTTGAAGAGAAAGGGAGAAGTGAGGGCAAAGGTTTTGTAAACGGCGGTGTTTATTATATCAACAAGGCTTATTTCGATTCTTTCGACCTCCCTGAAAAATTTTCGTTTGAAAAGGATTTTTTGGAAAAATATTACAAAACGGAAGAATTTCACGGTATGGTTTGTAATCAATACTTTTTGGATATTGGTGTTCCGGAAGATTATAAAAAAGCACAGGATGACTTTAAAGAATTTGAACATTAACGAGGAGTGGTCGTTGTTTCTTGACCGTGACGGTGTTATTAACAAGAGAATAATAGGCGGATATATCAAGAAATGGGATGAATTCGAATTCCTTCCTGGTGTGCTTGATGCCATACGGATTTTTACAGGTGTTTTCGGTAAAATATTTATCGTAACAAATCAGCAGGGAATAGGAAAGGGGTTGATGACCGAGATGGACCTTGAGTGTATTCACGATAAAATGACTGAGGAAATAGGTTATAAAGGCGGAAGGATTAATAAGATATATCATTCGCCGTACAAGGCGGAAGAAAAGAGTATTTTCCGTAAACCGAACCCGGGACTGGCACGCAAGGCAAAAATAGATTTTCCTGCAATAGAGTTTGAAAAATCCATTATGGCGGGCGATTCGATAAGTGATATGCAGTTCGGACGAAATGCCGGTATGAGAACGGTTTTTATAAACAACGATAAAGAGTTGATAGAACAAAATATGGAGCTTATTGATTTTGTTTTTCCCGATTTGATAAGTTTTGCGGAAATCCTAACAGAAAAAAAATAAAATACTGTATCGTGTCTCCTCAATTAATACTTCTGGTTTTTCTTTCATATACGGCACTCCTTTTTGTAGTATCTTTCATAACATCACGTAAAGCTAATAATCAATCCTTTTTTGTGGGTAATAAAAAATCTCCATGGTTTGTCGTTGCCTATGGGATGATAGGAGCTTCGTTGTCGGGAGTTACTTTTATTTCCGTTCCCGGATGGGTCGGAAAAACACAGTTCTCGTATATGATGGTAGTGCTTGGCTACATTGTAGGCTATTATGTTATTGCCTATGTCTTGTTGCCACTATATTACAAACTGAAACTGACGTCCATATATTCATATCTCGAATCCAGGTTTGGTAAATATTCCTATAAAACAGGAGCTTTATACTTTTTAATTTCGAGGATTATCGGTGCGTCGTTCCGTATGTTTTTGGTAGTGAATGTGTTACAGATATTTGTTTTTGACGAATGGAACATACCGTTCGTTTTCACTATCAGCCTTTTTATTATTTTGATATGGCTATATACTTTTAAAGGTGGAATAAAAACAATAGTCTGGACAGATACCTTGCAAACAACTTTTATGCTTCTTTCTGTTGTTATTTCAATATTTCTTATTATAAAAGCTTTGAATATCAACCTGGGAACACTTATCGGTTTTGTTTCCGAAAGTGGATATTCGAAGATGGTCATTACGGACTGGCACAGCAAGCTCTTTTTCGGAAAACAGTTCATCAGCGGTGCTTTCATTGCCATTGTGATGACAGGGCTTGATCAGGATATGATGCAAAAGAACCTAAGTTGCCGAACATTGAAAGATTCGCAGAAAAATGTTATAACTCTTAGCTGGATACTTGTGCCGGTAAATCTGATTTTTCTTTTTCTCGGCGCATCATTATATATTTTTGCAGATAAAACGGGAATAACATTACCTGCTCTTTCCGATAATCTGTTTCCCGCAATTGCCGTCAAATACCTCGGGACCTTTGCCGGTATTACATTTATAATAGGCCTGATAGCAGCGGCCTATTCCAGTGCCGACAGTGCCCTGACTGCCTTAACCACTTCATTCAGTGTTGATTTCCTTGGTATGGAAAGGAAAAAGGATATTCCCGAAAAAAAGAAGATAAAAACAAGGACATTTGTTCATATTGGCATTTCCGTTATCGTTCTGATAACAGTTGTTGTTTTTCGCCAAATAAATGATCAGGCGGTTATTTCCAAACTGTTTACCATTGCAGGATATACCTATGGCCCGCTACTCGGTATGTTCTCTTTCGGATTGTTCACAAAATATAAAGTCATAGATAAATTTGTGCCTGTGGTGGCTATCCTTTCACCGGTTATTTGTTACTTCCTAAGTGACAATTCCGAATTTCTATTTAACGGCTATAAATTTGGTTTTGAACTTCTTGTAGTCAACGGAGCATTGACCTTTTTCGGGTTGTACTTTATTCGCAGGAAAATTTAAAAAGAATAATTAAAGTTGTTTTTCCAAACTTAGAGCGTTATATTTTGTTGAAAAAAAATAATATTTTCAATAACAATTTTCAAATGTATCTGTTTACATTTGCGACTTTTAAAATCAAAAAACGCGACACCAATGGCTAACATACGATTTATTGCACTTGAAGCAACACTGACACGTAAAAGAAGCGATTTTAAACTTCCCGACAGAAAAGTGTCGGAATATTTCGGAGAGATGACCTTCAACCGTGAGGCAATGCAGGAATACCTTACGCGTGAGGCTTACCAGAAACTGATAAACACTATCGAAAAAGGCGAAACTATCGAGCGTAAAATTGCCGGTCAGATAGCTGCAGGCATCAAATCCTGGGCAATAAGCAAGGGAGCTACTCATTACACGCACTGGTTTCATCCGTTAACAGGTTCCTCAGCCGAAAAGCATGATGCTTTTATCATACCCGTTGAAGGTGGGAAAGCCATAGAGAACTTTCAGGGAAACGAACTGATACAACAGGAGCCGGATGCTTCCAGCTTTCCGAGCGGAGGTATTCGTAATACTTTTGAGGCAAGAGGTTACACTGCCTGGGACCCCACTTCGTATGCTTTCATAATGGAGAATACACTGTGTATTCCCACAATATTCGTTTCGTACACGGGTGAAGCCCTTGACTATAAAACTCCTTTGCTGAAATCAATAGCTTCTTTGGATAAAGCGGCAACTGCAGTTTGCAAATATTTTGATAAAAACATAAATAAGGTTTATCCTACGCTTGGGTGGGAGCAGGAATATTTTCTTGTTGACTCGGCACTTTATAAAGCCAGGCCCGACCTTGCATTGACCGGAAGAACCGTTTTCGGGCATGCTTCGGCAAAGGACCAACAACTTTCCGATCACTATTTCGGAACCATTCACGAAAGTGCTCTTCTGTTTATGCAAGAGCTGGAATATGAATCGCACAGGCTTGGAATACCCATTAAAACAAGACACAACGAGGTGGCACCCAATCAGTTTGAGTGTGCTCCGGTTTTTGAGGAAACCAATATTTCCGTTGATCATAACCAACTGTTGATGCACCTGATGGAGAAGATAGCACGCAAACATAATTTTCAGGTTTTGCTGCACGAAAAACCCTATAAAGATGTAAATGGCTCAGGCAAGCACAATAACTGGTCGTTGGCAACAAACACAGGCCTCAATCTTTTGTCTCCCGGGAAAACATCAACATCAAATTTCAGATTTCTCGTTTTTCTGGTTAATGTTTTGAAGGCTCTTTCGGAAAATTCGGAAATACTCAGAGCGCATATTGCTTCGGCAGGAAATGACCACAGGCTTGGTGCTCACGAAGCGCCTCCGGCAATTATATCGGCATTTATCGGGACTCAGTTAACG
This sequence comes from Bacteroidales bacterium, assembly GCA_026984135.1. Taxonomy (GTDB): domain Bacteria; phylum Bacteroidota; class Bacteroidia; order Bacteroidales; family JAADJA01; genus JAADJA01. The sequence goes on along the minus strand of JALSSR010000097.1, from coordinate 4,609 downwards.
GAAACACTGAATTTGATTGAAAAGCAAACCAAAAAGGGCAAGGTGAATACAAACGGTTTCAATTTGAATATCAATATCCCGAAAATACCTGAAATATTGCTTGACAATACCGACCGTAACCGGACTTCACCCTTTGCTTTTACCGGAAACAAGTTTGAATTCAGAGCGGTAGGATCATCTGCAAACTGTGCGGGACCAATGATGGCACTAAATACAATTGTTGCAAATCAACTTAAACTTTTTAAAGAAGATGTTGATAAACTGATGCAAAAAAACGTCAGAAAAGATGATGCTATATTTCAGGTTGTAAAAAAATATATTAAAGAGTCGAAGAAGATTCGTTTTGAGGGTAATAACTATGGGGATGAATGGCTTACGGAAGCTGAAAAGCGCGGTTTACCCAATGTTAAAAACACACCGGAAGCACTTAAAGCATTGATTTCAAACAAAACGGTTAAATTGTTTGAAGAGTGTAAAATACTCACAAGAAGAGAGCTTGATGCAAGATATAAAATTCAACTTGAGAATTACACAAAGAAGATACAAATCGAATCGCGTGTGCTTGGCGACCTTGCTAAAAATCACATAATTCCTATTGCCATAAGATATCAGAATACCTTAATTGAAAACGTAAAAGGTCTGAAAGATGTGCTTGATTCCAAAACATTTGTAAAACTCTCCAGAAATCAGATGCAAACCATCAAAGAGATATCGGAGCATGTTGAGGAGATAAAAACGCAGGTTTCGCTGATGCTTGAAGAGCGTAAAAAGGCAAACCGTATGGATTTGGAAGAGGGAGCAATGGCCTATAACAAAAATGTATTACCCTACCTTGATATCATCAGAAAGCATATTGACAAACTGGAGCTTATGATTGACGATGAACTTTGGCCTTTACCGAAGTATCGGGAGCTGTTGTTTATAAAGTAAAATACGGTATCTACACATAAATCTATTCTGTTTTAGCCACATTCTTTCGATATATTATCAGATGAGTGGCTGCTATCTCATAAATATATGACATATCACTTTTTGTGAATATGTAATATCCATTTTTATTTACGAAATCGGATAGTTGAGAAACTAAGGATTTCGTGATATGCCTGATGTACAAATGCTTACATTGTTGGCATAATTGTCGTAATGCTTGTTTTCATAACATTAAATGAAAGTTATGAAAAGCATTTTAATATCTCTGTTTTTACTCGTACAACTAATAGCAACAGCCCAATATAATGATACTGTATATATAGATCCCGACTTTACGGGAACCTCCGACGGCTCTTTTTTAAATCCGTATAAATTTTGGGGGGAATGGAATGATATACAAGCTTGTTTTTCGGACAATACCGCCTATGTTCAAAAATGCGGAACCAAAGATTTTAGCTCCAAAATGAGGAGGGTTGATTCGGGTCAGCAAAATATTTTTCTCGGATCATATGGTTCAGGGGAAAAACCTATTTTTCATATTCAGGGAAATAAAACTGCATTCAGGATAAATGAGGGAGCTACTAATATCATTTTGGATAATTTAAGAATTGAAGGAGATACAAATAATGTTGGAGAAGGTATTAGTGGTAACCTTATCAGACTTGATAATCCTATTAATGTTGAAATTAATAATTGCATAATAATTTACAGCGGACATATGGGGATAAACGGTTCAAGTTGTCAAAACCTTCATATTGACAGTACCATTGTTCGCAGAACTATGATTGACGGCATCTATCTGGGTGGGAGCAAGCTATTTAATAATTTGGAGATAAGCTATTGTATTGTAGATAGCGTAAATATGAATTGGGTCAATGTTTCTTCTCAATGGGATTCTCCCGGTGATTGTTTGCAATTTGGCGGTGACAGCCTAATAAATTGGCACATTCATCATAATGTATTCGATAAAAGCGCAACGGGATTCAAGTTTGCCGTTATTTGGACTGCTTTGGGAGGAAATTCGGATGTGGACCGTTCGGGAATTTTTGAATATAATACTGTTTTTTCCACAAAGAATACACCTGAGGGTGGTGGGGGATTATTTGTTGGCACAGGTCAAAATAATATTATCAGATACAATGTGTTTTCAGGTGAAACAAGTACCATTGCAAACAGAACAAGACACTCCAATATTGTGCAGAATGTTTTTTATGATATACCGGCTTCAAATTTTGCAATTGATAATACAAATGCCTATAGTTCAAAAATTTATAATAATGTGTTTTATAATTGCAAAGGTGCAATTAATACTAAAGCGTCCGAAAATATTAATAATATTTTTGTAAATATTTGGGGAGGAGATGCTATTAAAACAAACGGAACTAATCTTTGGACGGCAGATTATAATTGTTATTACGGTGTTCCGCCGGAAGGTGATAATACTTACATCTCCGATTATCCTCAATTTGCGGACACTTTAAACGGAGATTTTCATTTACTGTCATCTTCACCTTGCATAGATGCCGGAACGGATGTCGGATTGACTGAAGACGGCAACGGCACATTATTGCCTCAGGGCAATGGTTTTGATATGGGAGTTTATGAGTATGTTGAACAAATGAATGGTGGAGACATTATTTATATTGATCCGGAAAATAGTGGAAATTTAGGACAAAACGGTTCATTATCAAATCCTTTTGACAGTTGGGATGATATTCCCTGGAGTGATACATCTCAAATAAACGGAAAATCAATACTTCAAAAAAAAGGAACCGTATGCGAAACAACCGGCACATATACAGTAACAAATGCCACGGGAGTGACAATAGGAGCTTATGGCGACGGAACTCCCCCTGTTCTCTATTCTACAAATACAGGGAACCACATTATAGACTTTGTGTGGTCTAAAGATTGTAAAGTTGAGAATCTGATTGTCAGAGGAGATACAACAGCAAGTGGAGTAGCTCTTTCAACATCAGCCGTACGCGTATATGGATATCCTTATCAGAATGCATCTCTTAACAATAATGTCCTGATAGAAAACTGCATATTTGAAAATACGGAATTCGGAGTAAGACTTGTTGATGGTGATGATGTCACAATAAACAACTGTGAGATTAAAAATATAGAAGAAGACGGTATTTATGCAAGTGACGTATCAAATCTTGAAATATCATATTGTAACATCCACGACGTTAATTTGAAATGGTATCACGTTGGTCAGTCGCAGACAGAATCACCGGGCGACGGGATAGAACTTGTTGATGACTGCATAAATTACAACATACATCACAATACTATTGACCGGTCCAATTCGGGTAATAAATTTTGTTTCAGTTACAGTGCTTTGTCACCAAACAGTATAAACGGGATATTTGACCACAATGAATGTATAACACCTCTTTCAGGTGGAGACGGAGGTGCGGCAATATATATCGGACAAGGCAATAGTCAGGAAATTTGTTATAACACAATAGAGGGGGAGCAACCCGGAGTAATAAATATGTCAGACAATCTGAACATATACTATAACATATTCAAACATCTGCCTACGGGAATTTTAAGTTTATTATCCACAACACCGACAATTGCGGAGAATAATGTTTTTTACGATGTCAGAACCCATATTCAGGGAGGTAATCTTTTGGTAAAGAATAATATTTTCAATTTTACCGAAACAGGAGATATGGCTATAAACTTAACATCTCCGTCAATACTTGATGAAAGTAATAATCTATACTCAAGCGGAGCAGGAGGGAACAACTCGGTAATAGGAGATCCGATGTTTGTTGATCCGGCATCTGGCGATTTCCATCTTCAGAACGGTTCACCGTGCTATGATGCGGGACTTGATTTAGGTCTCACAGTTGATATGGACAGTATCCCTGTACCCCAGGGAGTGCTTCCCGAAATAGGGAGTTATGAGTTAATGCAGACAAACACAGCACCTCAGATAGATAATCAGAGTTTTTCAATTGCGGAAAACAGTGTAAACGGAACTTCGGCAGGAACGGTAGTTGCAACCGATCCCGATGCAGGGCAATCATTGACCTACACAATATTGTCGGGAAACACAAACAATGCTTTCAGTCTGAACTCATCCACAGGAGAGCTTACAGTAGCAAACAGCGCAGCAATAGACTACGAGACAAATCCCACTTTCGGTTTAACGGTTCAGGTTCAGGATAACGGAGTCGGGAATCTGACAGACCAGGCAACCGTAACGGTTAATATTACAGATGTAAATGAGAATCCCGAAATACAAAATCAGAGTTTCTCCATAGCAGAAAACAGCAATAACGGAACACAGGTTGGAACCGTTGCAGCTACCGACCCTGATAATGGCCAGTCATTGACCTACACAATATTGTCGGGAAACACAAATAATGCTTTCAGTCTGAACTCATCCACAGGAGAGCTTACAGTAGCAAACAGCGCAGCAATAGACTACGAGACAAATCCCACTTTCGGTTTAACGGTACAGGTTCAGGATAACGGAGCCGGGAATCTGACAGACCAGGCAACCGTAACGGTTAATATTACAGATGTAAATGAGAATCCCGAAATACAAAACCAGAGTTTCTCCATAGCAGAAAACAGCAATAACGGAACACAGGTTGGAACCGTTGCAGCTACCGACCCTGATAATGGCCAGTCATTGACCTACACAATATTGTCG
>JALSSR010000096.1 GCA_026984135.1 Bacteroidales bacterium | reverse complement strand
ATACTTTCCTATTGTGGTCAATACTCCTTTTACATTACTTAAAACGATTGATGAATCCTCTCTGAAAGAGGTTCGTTATTTTAAGGATGAACAGGAATTGGAACAAGTATTCAGCCCTGTTATTGAAGGTGACAGAGGTGATAAATTCAGGAGGTTGAATGTTTTTATAATTATTCTCGAAAGTTTTTCGGCTGAACAGAGTAAATATCTGAATCCCGGTCTTGAAGACGGTAATTATGCAGGATATACACCTGTTTTGGATTCCTTGATGAGGCACAGTCTTGTTTTTCACGGGTTTGCCAACGGGACAAGGTCCATAGAAGGTATCCCTGCCGTAATTTCGAGTATTCCCGCATTATTGGGAACTCCCTACCTTTCATCACCTTATGTTGGTAATTCAATAAATTCATTACCCCAATTGCTAAAGGAAAGAGGTTATTCAACGGCTTTTTTTCATGGCGGGACAAACGGGACAATGGGTTTTGAGGCATATTCGAAGATTGCAGGTTTTGACAAGTATTATGGCCGGAATGAGTATGATAATGACGATGATTATGACGGTAACTGGGGTATATTCGATGAGCCGTTTCTGCAATATACGGCCAAAAAGCTGGATGAGATGAAAAAGCCGTTCTGCTCTGCTGTCTTTACACTTTCGTCGCATCATCCCTTTACAATTCCGGAAAAATATAAAGGAAAGTTCCGTAAAGGTCCAAGCCCTATACAGGAGAGTATAATGTATGCCGATTATTCTCTCGGACGGTTTTTTGAGACTGTATCAAAATACTCGTGGTTCGATAGTACGCTTTTTGTCTTATCAGCCGATCATACATCTCTGGTTTATCACCCGGAATTGCAAAATTCCCTCGGACAATACGAAATACCAATTGTTTTTTATCAGCCGGAAAAGTGGAATGACACTATCAGTCCCGTAATAGCCCAGCAGACCGATATTATGCCGTCGGTTCTCGATTATTTGAATTATGATAAAGATTTCATAGCTTTTGGACGTAGTGTTTTTAAAACTGCTGCAACGCATTTTGCAATTTCCTATGCAAACGGAATATATCAGTTAATAAAAGATTCATATCTTTACAAATTTAATGGAGAAAATGATGTGGCTTTGTATAATATAAAAAAAGACAAAGGCCTGAAATGGAATGTGTTAAAACGTAAGCCCGGAGTGGCGGCGAAAATGAATATTTTTACTAAAGCCGTTATCCAACAGTTCAATAACAGGGTTATTAATGATAGATTGATTATAAAGTGAAAATTTATGGTGAAAAAAAGCATTACATTTATTATTAATCCCATATCAGGAATTACAGGAACAAAAAGAAAAGAGAGCGCTATACAAAGCTGGATAGACAAATCAAAATTTGATTATCGTATAGAATATACACAATATGCGGGGCATGCAACGGAAATAAGTGCTGCCGAGGTAAAGAAAGGTACCGATATCATTGTGGCCGTTGGAGGTGACGGTTCGGTGAATGAAATTGCAAAGGAGTTGATCAATTCAAAATCCGTGCTTGGTATTGTGCCTGCCGGCTCGGGAAACGGACTTGCTCACCATCTCGGGATATCCGTAAATCTTAGAAAAGCAATTGAAATTATTAATAAGGGTAATACCCTTAAAATGGACACGGGTAAGGTGAACGAAAGGGTTTTCGTCAGTCTTGCCGGAATTGGTTTCGACGGACTGGTAGCAGCAAAATATGCAAATACAAAAATAAGAGGCTTTTTATCATATCTGAAAATAGCAACGGAAGAATACCATAAATACAAGCCGAAAAAATATACAATCAAAATTAACGGCAGGAAAATAAAGCGAAGGGCTTTGTTTATAATTTTTGCCAACTCAAATCAGTTCGGATACAATGCGCCGATAGCCCCGGAAGCCAGAGTTAATGACGGATTGCTGGATGTTGTTATCTCGGATAAACCGCTGCTGGTCGAGATGCCGTTAATTGCCGGACTAATGTACTGGAGGAAAATTGATAAGTCAAAGTATGTGGAAACAATTCAGGCCTCGGAAATAACGGTAAAATCTAAAAAGAAAAGGTGGATTAATATTGACGGGGAAGCTATTAAAATGGATAAGACTATCAAGGTTAAAGTAATCCCGCATTCGTTGAATGTTATTGTTCCGTAAAATAATATGTGTTATAATTCTTTACTCAATTCCAAAAAGAAATCTGCCCAGTCAATTTTGCCATAATGCTTTCCCTGTCGGATGAAAATAAGATTTTTTGCGGGATAGACAAAGATATATTGACCGAGAATGCCTTTGGCGAAGAAAGCTCCGTTTTCGAGTACCCGCCATTGATATTTGTAAGGATAGCCTTGCGAATCGCGGGAGTCGTTGGTTATTGAGGTTGAACGTTCCACCCATTTTTGCGGAACTATCTGCTTTCCGTTCCAATTTCCTTTGTTCAGATAAAGCCTGCCGAATTTGGCATAATCAATAGACCTGCCGTTCAGGCAGCAGTTAGCTTTAAACACAAGATGTTTTTTACTGTCCACACTCCAGGATGCGTCATATTGCATTCCCAACGGTTTCCAAAGTTTTTCCTCAATATATTTATTCAGCTTTGTGTTGGTTGCCCGTTCTATAATCAACCCTAATAAAATAGTGTTGACACTCTGATAGTTATATCTTTTTCCCGGGTCTTCCTCCACTTTTAGTTTCCCGATATATTTCAACAAATTTGTGCCGTAATAGTATTTCGGCATATCGGCAAAAGGGCTTGCATAGCTTTCGGTAAATTTTATCCCCGAGCGCATATTAAGCAGATTTTCGATTGTTATTTTATCAAAACCGGGATTAACAAGCTCCGGTATGTATTTGGTTATGGGCTCGTTAACGCTATAGATATAGCCTTCGTGCAATGCAATTCCTATAAGTGCCGAAACAAAGGATTTTGAAGCCGAAAAGGTCGTTATGACCGACGAATCGCAATATCCGTTAAAATAATTTTCGTATAAAACGGTATCATTACGAATGACAATGAAAGAAACGGTCTTTTTCTTTTTGAGGAACTCATCAAAATTATCAAACTTTTGATCCTGATCATACTTTTCGGGTATTTTGAAATTTGTCTGTTTCGGTGCTTTTTTGAAATGGAAAGTGTGGTCTCCTTTCTTTATTTCAAGTGCCGGAAATCTTTTTGAGTCGTTAAGATCGGCAAAATTCAACCAAAAATAGCGGCCAACGTAACAGGAGGAAAGTTGCAGAAGCGATAGTATTAAAATAGTCGGAATAAAGAGCTTTTTCATTATTTTTATTGTAGATGTTTTTAAATTGCGAAAATATAGAAAATAATCAATCGGCATTATGAAATAAAAATGCCTTGAAAATTTCAAGGCATTTTTTTAGGGGAGCAATTACGATTTTATTACTCCACAATCATCTTCTTACTGTCGCTTCTAACTCCGTTGACGTCAATGGAATAGAAATACATTCCGGGTGTAAGGCCTCCGGCATCGAAAGTAACGCTGTGAACGCCTGCTGATTTTTCACCTTCGTTGTAGGTTTTTATGAGTTTGCCTGTGTAGTCGAAAATA
>JALSSR010000095.1 GCA_026984135.1 Bacteroidales bacterium | reverse complement strand
GCGGGGCGGACTGTGTTCAATACGTCAAACCTGCCCGACTGCGTCAGTCAGGCGGGGATACAAAATGAAAGCAATTCACAACGGCACGGTTAACGGAGACCGCGTGCTGTTACTGTGTTCAATACGTCAAACCTGCCCGACTGCGTCAGTCAGGCGGGGATACAAAATGAAAGCAATTCACAACATAAACTCTATGAACTTATCCTCTGTCGTGACTGTGTTCAATACGTCAAAGATACAAAATGAAAGCAATTCACAACTGAAAATCTGTTTTTGTTCATTTTTCTATTACTGTGTTCAATACGTCAAAGATACAAAATGAAAGCAATTCACAACTACCGTGATGTATATGCATTATCTATTGCAACTGTGTTCAATACGTCAAACCTGCCCGACTGCGTCAGTCAGGCGGGGATACAAAATGAAAGCAATTCACAACGACGTCTTAACCTTTAAGTTCTTGATCCTTACTGTGTTCAATACGTCAAATCTGCCCGACTGCGTCAGTCAGGCGGGGATACAAAATGAAAGCAATTCACAACGATGTCTTAACCTTTAAGTTCTTGATCCTACTGTGTTCAATACGTCAAACCTGCCCGACTGTGTCAGTCAGGCGGGGATACAAAATGAAAGCAATTCACAACGAACATCACATCTTTTACTTTTGCTTTATCACTGTGTTCAATACGTCAAACCTGCCCGACTGTGTCAGTCAGGCGGGGATACAAAATGAAAGCAATTCACAACAAATTCGTTGTGTCAATACCATACTTTTTAACTGTGTTCAATACGTCAAACCTGCCCGACTGCGTCAGTCAGGCGGGGATACAAAATGAAAGCAATTCACAACTTTTACTTATAAAGTATTCCATAATGTTTTTTCTGATGGAGTCAAATTCTTTTCATCCATTACTTTTCCGCTCAAATATGCTAAAAATTCATTTCCTAAAGTATCTTTAGTCGCTCCATTATATTCATTTATCACTTTATCAACTACTTGTTGAAACTGATTATCTTTTTTTCTATTTCAATAAAGTCATCATATACTTTTTCTAAAAATCTTATTCTTTCGGGTTCTGAAGTAATAAGATTTTTTAAACCTTGATGAACTCCGTTTTCGTGCAACCAAATCTTCACTACATCTTCTCTGCTTTCTATTGATGATTTTAATACAAAAAGAGTTTCTCCATTATTTACCGCAGCAAATATATCTGACTTAAATAAAGGATGTGTTTTAACATAATCCGGTAAATCATCAATAGAATCTACAACTTTAACTGTTAAAGCATTAGGAGCAATTTTTGAAATATCATCAAATATTTTTTGATAATTTTCTTCTGTGGCTTTTTCTTTAGATGTTTTATTTTTTAAATAATCTGAATCACTACTTACTTTTGACTCTTTCTTCTTTTCATCAAATACTCGTAGGCCTTCTTCATATCTGCTTTTAAAGATTGCATTTCTGAACTTGTCAAGCGAGGCGAATTTGAGAATGTATTCTCCTTGGCTTTCGGTAAGATCCTCAATATTTTCTGCGATTCCATAATCTTTTAATGTTTTATTTAAATCACTTCCGGCAAATTTACTAATTAATTTTTTTCTTATCAAGTTTTTTAAAGAAAAAACACTTCTCTTTCTTGATGAAGCTAATGTAAATATTGCTACAACGTTGCCTCCATTAGATTCTATATATTTTTTAACCCTCCAAGAGATGATCCAGTAGTAAAAATATCATCAACTAAAATATAATCTTTCCCCTTCTCTACTTTTCCCTCAAATTCAGTTGACTGTGTTCAATACGTCAAACCTGCCCGACTGCGCCAGTCAGGCGGGGATACAAAATGAAAGCAATTCACAACCCAAAGGTACAAGGCATAAACGCAGGTGCCCGAAACTCTTGATAGATGGCAAATTTTACGAAGTCGAAAGCCGGCAAATTCAACAGAGGGCTAAAACAATTGCCAAGATTGATTATTGGCAATTCAGGCGGTGCCAACCACTACTTTATCAAAAGAAATATCGGCATGAGGATATTGGAAGGTCAAAAAATAGATGAAGTATGGCTTTGGGAGTACGGCAATTTAACCGAATTTTATAAAAAAGCAGAAGCCCCGAAATAATAGGGGCAACGATGTTCATCGAATCCGTAGAATCAAGGTTGTAAATATACAAAAGTAATTACACAAATGTCAAATTATTTTTAAAAAAACTTCTAAACACCCCAAACAATTCATATCCAATCTCAAGCTACAAAGAATATGCGAAAATTCATAATGAAGGTGGTGAAGCGGGGCATAATATCCAATCAAAAAACAGATACGTAAATTTGCCCGGGCTATGCAGCATCAAGGGTCCGGCGGCAATAACCAAGCCGATAGCAAATGGAAAGGACTGGCGTTGCCTAAAAAGGACTCCATGCATATTAAATTCACTATGCCTAAACGCCAATTCATCGGTAAATGCAAAGAGCTTGATTATAAATTAAACAAAAAAACCTGCATAACCGGTGAATAAATCATATTAAAACGTATTGGTACATTTCTTGCATTATTCCCGTAGTCTTGGATAGGAATAAAGTGTTAATTTAATATTCTTTTTATGAAATCTTTTTTACTATTACTTTTATTAATTCCGGTTACGATTAATGACGAACCAATAAGCAACGATTGCAAATGCAAAGCTATTCCTTTATACGGCAAGGTTCGCGTTGTAGAAGCCTTTGAAGACTTCAAGGTGCGTGTTGTTGATAGCTTTGAAGATTTGGATGTTGATACAAATGTCATCAATCCCGACCAATGCGGTGAATGGGAATTTGTCAACGCCTTTGAAGATTTCACTATCAGATATGTTGATGCTTTTGAAGACTTCACCATCAGATATGTTGATGCCTTTCCGGGCAAACAATAACTATTCGTTAATAAGTTCAAGCTGTTAATTGCTTATTAAAGTTATATTTAATCTTTGAGTACATTGCTTTGAAAATTCTTGTATTAATTTAAAAATCCTCCTCTAAGAAGCTTGATATTTCAAAATTAATTATATTATCCTTTTCTTTGCACTGCGAAGTTTCACTGAATAGTGGGACATCGCTCCACCGGATATCCTGTTAAAGGTGGTCTTGCGTTTTTTATACGATTATTTTTCACCATCCGATATTTACAAACAATATTATTTTATGCAAGCGATTCAGCCGATTCATAACAGTGAAGCCCCAAAAATAATTTTGAGGCTTCAGCTGAAAAAAAAAACCGATAGTTCAAAAATTTATCTTTCGCCGATGGGAAGTACCGTTTTCCCGTGAGATTCATTTATCACTTCAGCCATAGCAAGATAGATTGCCGAGAGACCGCAGATAATACCTTCGTATCCTGCAAAAGTACCGACCGGCTTTGATCCGGTCCAATGCTCGATGGCAAGCAGGAAAAAGAGTATCCACAACGATAGGAATACGAACTGCAGTGCACGGTTTTTACCGAAAGTACCTATCCACATAAAGAAGGTAAACAATCCCCACATAAAGAGATACCAGCCCATAAAGCCTGCGGGCGGTTTTTCAAGCCAACCCAGTACGGGGAAGACAATCAGAAAGACGAGTGTCATCCAGAAAAGGCCGTAAGAGGTGAAGGCCGTTGTTCCGAAAGTATTACCTTTCCTGAACTCCATAATTCCTGCAATAACCTGTGCAATACCTCCGTAAAAGACTCCCATAGCAAGGATCATTGATCCCAGCGGGAAAAATCCTGCATTGTGAATATTAAGCAGGACGGTAGTCATACCGAAGCCCATCAAACCGAGGGGAGCGGGATTAGCTAATTTATTTTCCATATTATTAATTTTTTGATTTATAAAAAAACACCGGGAAGGAAACGACCTTCCCGATGCTTGAAGATTTATCGTTTAACTTCAACTTTGGCACCGCCGATTATCTCTTCTACGACGCCCGGGTCAAGCAGTGTGGAGGTGTCACCGAGATTGGATGCATCACCTTCTCCAATCTTACGGAGGATACGGCGCATGATTTTTCCCGAACGGGTCTTTGGAAGTCCGCTGACAATTTGGATAACGTCGGGTTTGGCTATTGGTCCGATCATTTTGGTAACTGTTGCACGGATTTCCTTCTCAATGGTTTCAAGTTCATTGTCGGACAACTCTTCACAAGTGACATAAGCATAAATACCTTGTCCTTTGATGGGATGAGGATAGCCAACCACTGCAGACTCGTTAACTTTGGGGTGCTGATTTATGGCGTCCTCAACCTCAGCCGTACCGATTCTGTGACCTGACACATTAATAACATCATCCACACGCCCCATAATCCTGTAGTAACCCTCTTCGTCGCGTTTAGCACCGTCGCCGGTGAAATAGAGTCCGGGATATGTCGAGAAGTAAGTCTGATAGCATCTCTTATGGTCACCGTAAGTTGTACGGAGCATTCCCGGCCAAGGGAATTTGATGCAGAGGTTACCCTCAACACCGTTTCCTTCAAGAATATTACCTTCGTTATCAACGAGAACAGGCTGAATACCGGGTAACGGGAGAGTTGCAAAAGAGGGCTTGGTAGGAGTTATTCCGGCAAGAGGTGTTATCATAATACCTCCCGTTTCGGTTTGCCACCAGGTATCAACAATGGGGCATTTACCTTTTCCTACGATATCGTGATACCATCTCCAGGCTTCCTCATTAATAGGCTCGCCCACTGTTCCGAGAACTTTAAGAGATGAGAGGTCATGGCTTGTAACATATTGATTTCCCTGGGCTACGAGAGCGCGTATGGCAGTCGGGGCGGTATAGAACTGGTTAACTTTATATTTATCAACCACATCCCAGAAACGACCTGCATCGGGCCAGGTGGGTACACCCTCAAACATTACGGAAGTAGCTCCGGCAAGTAGCGGCCCATAAACAATATAACTGTGACCTGTGACCCAGCCGATATCGGCGGTACACCACCACACATCTCCTTCATTGTATTGGAAAACATTAAGGAAGGTATATTCCGCATACATCATATATCCTGCAATTGTGTGGAGTACACCTTTAGGCTTTCCCGTTGAACCGGAGGTGTAAAGGATAAAGAGCGTATCCTCGGAATCCATTACTTCCGCTTCATTGTCGAAACCGACACCGTCAATGAGGTCGTGCCACCAGATATCGCGTCCTTCTTTCATAGGAACATCATCACCCGTATGTTTCAAAACTATTGAGTGTTCAATCGTAGGACAAGATTTCAAAGCCTCGTCAACAATAGCTTTCAAAGGAATAGTCTTTGTTCCTCTGTATCCTCCGTCTGATGTAATAACAACGTTGGATTCGGCATCAATAATCCTGTCTGCCAGCGCATTAGCGGAGAACCCCGCAAATACTATAGAGTGGATGGCACCAATCCTTGCACAAGCCAGCATAGCTATCGGCAACTCAATAACCATAGGCAAATAAATGGCAACCCTGTCACCCTTTTTAACTCCGATTTTTTTCAGGGCATTGGCAAATTGTTTGACTTTTTCAAACAGTTCACCGTAAGTAATCCTGATCTCTTTATCTTCCGGATTATTCGGTTCCCAAATTAAAGCTACCTGATCCTTACGCTCAGGCAAATTACGCTCGAAAATATTTTCGGTAATATTGAGCTTTGCATTTTTAAACCACTTCACATAAGGAGCATCCTTGCCCTCGAAATACCAGTCGAGGACCGTATCCCATTTTTTGTACCACTTATAGTTTTCGGCAATTGCACCCCAAAAACCTTCAGGGTCGTCAACACTCTTTTGGTATTGTTGAAAATATTCCGCAAAATTTGAAATTTTTTTAAGCATAACTGTATGTTTTTTAATTTATAAATATGTTGTGTTTTTGTTATTTGTCATCAGTCGCCGGTGCCGAAGCTTTGCTTCGTGCATGCTCGACCGAAGGTCTGCATCTTCAGTCTTCAGTCGCCAGTGCCGAAGCTTTGCTTCGTGCATGCTCGACCGAAGGTCGGCATCTTCAGTCGCCAGTCTTCAGTCGCCAGTTACCTATTTAACCATTTTACCATTCAACCGTTTCTTTTTTCCTGACATTTGCAAGTTTCAACCCCTCGAATAACCCGTCACAAAACTTTAGAGGAGTACCGGATCTCTTGTTAAAAGAAAAAATAGGCTCCCAATAAAACCCTAAAGTTACCAATCTCTTTCGGATTGGAAATCACCCCGAACTCATCGGTTGTCGAATCTTTCACAGCATAAGCAGCCACAGTGTATTCCAGCTCCGGAGCTATTCTGAACTTGCCTATGTTATAAATAAGTCTCGGTGCTATCCTGTAAGCATAAGCTATATTTGCACCTCTGGCATATATTCTGTCACCATCCGGGAAATCATACTCTTTGTCCGATGTTCCCAAATTTTTTGAGTATCCGGCAAAAAGTCCGACTTTGAGTTTCTTTCCGTTGGTGTTGAAATCGAGCCAGAATGACAATGTGTTAATGGGAGTATAGTCAAATCCCGAATAAGCATATTCACCCGAAACCAAAGTGGAATCAACTCCCGAGACGGCATATCCGCCGAGCATTGTCATACTGTACAACATTTGTCCGTAAATCCCGTAAAGTTTAATAGTAACCGGCTTCGGAGCAATCTTGACAAATCCGTAATAGCTCATTCCCGAAGCATAATCTTTAGCTTTTAAAGAGATTGTTTCGTTCGTTCCGATTGTTCTGATACTTAATAACGGTTTTAACCTTTTATAGTTGGCACCTGCCCCGGCATAAAACTTTTCCGACTTATATTCCAGTCTGAGATCAAATTCGGGCATTGCCGAATTTATAAGGTATTTCCGGCTTGCACCGTAGGGACCCGCACTTACAAAGTCAACCTGTTCGAGCGCAGTTGCAATTAAATTGACTTTCCCGAACTTTTTTGTGAAGCGCACCTGCGGGTTCCTGGCAAAAGGCTCGAAAGGAGCTCCCGTATTGAACGAAACCGTACCCGGAAAACATCCGGTCACGAACATAGGATGCCAATACTGTCCTATCAAAAGCTCCGTTTTGGGCCAGGCAAGTTTTACGAAAGCATGCCTGAGCCTGAATCCGTTAATGTCGGTTCCGATATTTCCGAAAAAGGCTCCTTCAATAAGGCCTGAAGTCTTTGCACCCCAAATATCCGGGCCTGTGATAACTCCTTTTATCCTGGTTTGAATGGCCAAAATGTTGAACTTGGAAGCAGCATTGATATCCGTACCAAGAGCATCAAGGTCTTCATTTTTGGGATAAAGTAGAAAATGTCCTTCGCGTGCATCAACAGTTTGACGCGTGTCAAAAAAGATGTCTGTTTTAACAAATCCATGAAATTTAATTCCGAACTTTTTTTTGTCCTGTGTTAAAGAGATTAACGGAAGGGCAATGAATAAAAAAATGATAATCCTTTTCATTACAACTCTTTTTTAGGTAAGTAAAAATGTCTGTTATTTTATTAACAATTGCAAAAGTAAAATAAATTATTTCTTTTCAAAACGAAAAGACTAATTTAATTGCAATCTAAATAAGGACAGTGCTAACAATGGGATTTATTCTAAGTATTATTTCTTTAATTAATAATACGTTTTGAGATAAATAACACAATTATTTATTCTCAGTAAATTATTCAAAAGCATATCTTCAAAAGTAATCTTTTTCGGATATTTTGACAGAATAAGGTTACTTTTATTTATACTTCGTTATTGTATTCACTGTCCAAATTTTCAGCTTCTTATCAAAACGTTCAATATCTTTATCCGTTTTAAAATCCACAACCTTAAACTCGCCGGGGAGGAGATCGAAATAGTTTTCCGTAAAAAACCCATCCTCATCAATTGAGAGATAAATATTTTTTGCAAGTTTTCGGGTGGCAACGATTATCCGGTAACCTTCGGATGTCGCTTTTATTTTAGTTGTGATTTCAGGGTCGGTAAGTTTCAAGTCTTTCGGCAGTGCGAAAAAATAATTTTTTTCCGTAAGCATAAGTCCTTTCCATATCACCTTTGCCGATAATACTACAGTGTCGGGTGAAAGTCCTTTAATTAGATTACCGGCCTTTTCATTGAAAAAAACAGCGGATGAATTTTTTTCAATGGTCACGGGTATGGTCTTACTCCAAATCTTTGTACCTGCAAAGCCTGTCATTTTAAGTTCAAGATTTGCCTGATATTGCTTTTGTTTGTCGGAAACGACAAAAATATGCAATGAATCATTCGTTTTTTCAAAGGAGATAAGCAGCGGTTTGTATGCCACCCTCACAAAATAGTGAAGAGCTTTCCACCTGTTGTAATAATCAACGCTTGACCACGAAATCACGGGCCAACAATCGTTCAACTGCCAGTACAAAGTTCCCATGCAGTACGGTTTTGCTCGGCGGTGGTCTTCTATGGCCTTCGTAACCCCATAAGCCTGAACAAGTTGACTAACATAATCATATTTCTCAAAATCTTCCGGCACTTTATACTCACGTTCCATATAAGTGTTTATCAACTCCAGACCCCGCGGATGTTTATCGTGATTTTTCAATGCTTTTGAATCAAGTCTAAGGTCGGAAGTATCGAGACAGGTACGTAATGTTTTGATATCGGGAAATCCCTGAAAACCGTACTCACTCATAAAACGGCCTGTTTTTTTCTCATACATTTCAAATGGTTCTTCGCCCCACCACACACCCCAGTAGTGCATATCACCTTCCCTAAGAGCTTCTTTATGCCCCCATCCGATACGCGGTGACGACGGAATATAATTTGTTGACGGAGAGTATTTTTTCACGATACCGGGTAGTATCTTTTCAAACAGATGAAGATAATCGCTCCATATCTTCACGGAATCATCTTTTGAATAATTTAGGGATTTTTGCCAGCCCCAATTATGCCAGCCCTCATCCGACTCATTATTGCCGCACCACAATGCCAATGAAGGATGATACTGAATACGCTTGACCTGCTCCGTGGCTTCCTGCCTGACATTATTCAGAAATGCCGTGTCGCCGGGATACATATTACAGGCAAACATAAAATCCTGCCAAACGAGCATCCCTTTTTCGTCACAAAGGTCATAAAATCTGTCGTCACCGTAAATGCCGCCGCCCCACACACGAAGCATGTTCATATTGGCATCAACAGCCGATTTAATAACCTTACCATAGTCATTTGTAGTTATGCGCGGCAAAAAATTGTCCTGCGGAATATAGTTGGCGCCTTTGATGAAAAGCGGAACACCGTTAAGACGAAAATAGAAACTCTCGCCTGCAGAATCGGGTTGCTGCACAAGCTCAAGTGTCCTCACACCTATACGTCTGTGCTTTTCATCAATGGAATGATTGGTTTGCATCAGAAACCGGAAATAGTACAAATTTTGCTTCCCAAGACCGTTGGTCCACCAAAGTTTGGGATTGTCAACATAAAATGTTACGGGATACTCTTTTGTTCCGGTTGCAAGCCTGACCCTCACCTTGTTGATAATCTCATCCTCCTTATCGTCAAAAACGGAAAGAAATCCGTCCTGTTCATTTGAAGATTCAATCTCAAAATACGATGTATAAAAAGCGGTATCTTTCGTAACCGAATCCTGAACAATCCTTATGTTCTCAATGCGCGCATCGTTCCAGGTACGAAGGTAAACGGATTTCCATATTCCCATTGTAATGAAACGCGAACCCCAGTCCCAACCGTACTGATAGGGTGCTTTGCGGGTAAATGCACGGCTGTCGGGTAGTCTGTAAGGAAGTTTCGATGCTTTTAAAGAGTCTATTTTCAAAGGACTGTAAAACTTTACCGTCAACTCGTTTTCGCCTTCCTTAAGTTTGCCTTTGCAATCAATCCTCCATTTTCTGAACATATTATCGGTCTCCAAAACCGGATTGCCGTTCAGGAAAATACCGGAATATGTATCCAGTCCCGTAAATACTATTTCGATATGCTCGTTTTCAAATAAATCCTCATCAGCTATAAAGGTTGTCCTGTACTCCCAGTCGCTTTGGCCTATCCATTGCAGTTTTTGTTCATTAACACCGAAAAAGGGATCGTCAATAAGTTTTCCGTTTAGAAGGTCGGTATGTACAACCCCGGGAACGGTGGCTTTGTGCCAATCGTTTTTACCCGACCGGGTAAATTGCCAGTTTTGATCAAGGGTCTTTTCCGAAACGGGTTGGCGAATGCAGGAGAAACTAATAAATGTTGATAAAAATATTAACAGGTAAAATGATGTTTTATTCATAAACAAATTTGTAAATTTTATCTTATTAAAACACAAAATCCCATCTTACAAAGTGTTTTATTTTATCGTTTGATGTTACGTCCAAATTGCCGAACGTGTATATTATCAAGGTCTTTATAAACTTCTCCTTTCGCTCTGTCATGTCAGTTTCGTCCAACCCCGAAAACAATATCGCAAAGTTACTAATATTTTTTTAATTTATAAATTGATTTAACTTTGCCCGATGATTTATCCGAAGAATTTTGAAGGAAAAACAGGTTTTGACAAGATAAGAAACCTGATAGCCGACAAATGTTTAAGCCCTCAGGGATTATACTATGTTGAAAGGCTTTCGTTCTTATCCGACCATTCATTAATCAGCCGGCTGCTAAACCAAACTGCCGAGTTTAAAAATATGCTGTCGGAAGAGCCCGGATTTCCTGCACAGGACTATTTTGACCTTACTCCCGAACTTAACAGGATAAAACTTGAAGGCACTTACATAGAACAGGAAAAACTATTCGACCTTAAATCTTCATTGGCAACCATTTATGACATCCTCCTTTTTTTAAAAAAACTCAACAAACAGGATTATCCGAATCTCATATCATTATCAACCAATATATTTGTCGAAAGATCAATAATTATAAGAATAGAAGAGATAATTGACGATAACGGAAAAATTAAAAACAGCGCTTCGCAAAAGCTTGCCGGGATAAGGAAAGAACTAACGCACGAACAATCTTCGATTGACCGGAAGATACGAAAATCGTTGAGTGAAGCCAAGCGGCTCGGCTACACGACCGGGGATGCGGAGGTTACCATACGCGACGGCAGGCTTGCCGTTCCGGTTGCGGCAGCTCACAAAAGGGCATTACAGGGTGTGGTGCTTGATGAGTCCGCCACGGGGCAAACGGTTTATATTGAGCCCGTTGAAGTTTTCGAAGCACATAACCGTATCAGAGAGCTGGAAAGCGCAGAGCGCAGAGAGATAGTCAATATCCTGAAAGAATTTTCAGATTTTTTACGTCCTGCAATTCCCGCACTGACAGAGGCTTATAAGTTTCTCGGTCTGATAGATTTCATACGTGCCAAAGCGTTGTTTGCCATTGAGATAGATGCCGTAAAACCTTTACTTTCATCACAACCGCTAATTAATTGGAACAAGGCGGTCCACCCTTTGCTTTTACTTGCACATAAAAAACAGAATAAACCCGTCATACCACTCAATATAAAGCTTGACAACGAAAACCGTATTCTTGTTATTTCAGGGCCCAATGCGGGTGGCAAGTCGGTATGCCTCACCACAGTGGGTTTGTTACAATATATGTTGCAGTGCGGCTTATTAATCCCGGTAAAGAGCGATTCGGAAGCAGGTTTGTTTAAAAATCTTTTCATTGATATCGGTGACGAACAATCCCTTGAGAACGACTTGAGTACATACAGTTCGCATTTGCTAAATATGAAGCATTTTGTAAACCACTCTGACGAAAAAACCCTTTTTCTCATTGATGAGTTCGGTACGGGAACGGAGCCGCAACTCGGAGGTGCCATTGCGGAAGCTGTTCTTGAGAAGTTAAACCGGAAAAAAGCTTTCGGAGTGGTGACGACTCATTACTCAAATCTGAAACTGATGTCGAAAGAGGGTAACGGTATTGTGAACGGCGCTATGCTGTTCGATACAAAAAAGATGCAGCCCTTGTTCAAATTAAAGATAGGGAAACCCGGCAGCTCATTTGCCTTTGAGATAGCACGTAAAATCGGTTTCCCGAAAGATGTATTGAAAAATGCCGAAAAAAAGACAGGAAAAAAACAACTGGATTTCGACGAGCAACTTCAGCAACTGGATATTGAAAGAAAGGAACTGGAAAAGAAAAAGGAGGAGGTGAACGTTGCCGACACTTTTCTGAGCGAGATGATTGATAAATATGAAAAACTTTCAAAAGAACTGAAACTCAAAAAGGAAGAAATCATACAAAAAGCTAAACAGGAGGCTCTTGAAATAGTAGGAGCCTCGAATAAACTTATTGAAAACACAATACGGGAGATCAGGGAAGCTCAGGCCGATAAAGTGAAAACAAAAAAACTGAGGGAGAAATTGCGTGAACAGGAAAAGAAAATAGCAGCTGAACTTAAACCTGCCGGGAAAGTCCCTGTAAAAGATAAAAAAGAAAAGAAAGCAACCGTAAAACACATTGCCAAACCCATTTCGACAGGTGACGTCGTAAAACTAAAAGAACAGGGAGTTGTTGCGGAAGTTTTGACTGTTAAAGGTGATGAGGTGGTACTTTCGTTCAAGTCGGTGACATTAAAAACCACACTCGACAAGATTGAAATAACAAACAAGCCGAAAAAGCCGGTAAGCGCGGTATCCGGTAACCGTCGTTATTCGGCTATTGCCGATGAGATAAATAAAAAATCAGCTAATTTCAATTTGCAGATTGACGTCAGGGGAAAGCGCGGTGAGGAGGCTCTCGACATTGTAAAACAGTATATTGACGATGCTATCGTGCTGAATATAGGCGAAGTAAGGATATTGCACGGCAAGGGATTCGGGATATTACGGTCGCTGATACACGATTATCTGAATACCGTTCCCGAAATAAAAAACTTTAAGGACGAACATATCGAAAGAGGAGGGCACGGAATTACAGTGGTGAAATTCAAATAGCAAGACGACAATCTTTCGGCTTTTGGCATTTTGTAATGAAAAAGTAAAAACTAATGAACAAAAAATCACGTATCATAAATTTAAACTATCCGGATTTTGACAAAACCCTTTCCGGGAGCCTTGTTCTTGTTGATTTTTGGGCTGAATGGTGCGAACCCTGTAAGGTTCTTGACCCCATTCTTGAAATTATTGCAAATGAGTTTGCCGGAAAGTTAATTATGGCGAAAGTGAATGCGGATGACAATCGTCTTTTGACAAATAAATACGGGGTAATGAACATTCCCACACTGTTATTGTTTAAAAACGGCGAAAAGGTTCATCATTTTACAGGTGTACAACCCAAAGAAAGTATTATATCGGTAATTAAAAAATATATTTAAAATGTTACAATTGGCAGGAACGGGAAACACGATTTCCATTATCATTGCGGTTTTATTAATCGGATTTATCTTTTACAATTTTCTGAAATCAAGAAAAAGACTTAACGCTCCGCCGTCGGAAAATGTAAAAATTCTGACGGATCAAAACTTTGAGCAAATAATCAAATCAGGTATCACATTGATTGATTTTTGGGCGGAATGGTGTACTCCCTGTAAAGTTCAGGGACCGATAATTGACGAAATTGCCGATGAAATCGGAGACAAAGTTAATATCTGTAAACTGGATGTTGATCACAACAGAAGGGTTTCTGCAAAGCTCGGAATACAAAATATTCCTACGCTGATGCTTTTTAAGGACGGGAAAATGGTAAAACGTTTTGTCGGAGTTAAGCCCAAAGGTGTCCTGATGAAGTCAATTAATACTTATATGTAATATCTTGATTCTATAGTTTTTAGCTTCAAATATATGGAGAGTATTTTGCTTTTTTGATGAAGGTAAACTTGTAATACTATTAAATGGATTTACAAAAAAACACAAAAGACACCAAAAAAAGAAATATATAAAGCTTTAAAACTAATGAATGATTATTATAATGAGAAAAAGGAGGAGACAAGATGAAAACAAAAACATGGACTGAAATAAAAGATACAGTTTACGGAGAAAAAGGGACTGAAAGAAGGGATCAATTGGAAAGAGAATTTGAATCTTTTAAAATAGGACTCTTGTTAAAAAAGGCAAGAGAAGAGAAAAACCTAACGCAACAAGAATTAGGAGATATTATAGATAAAAAAAGAACATACATTTCAAGAGTTGAAAATAACGGAAGTAATTTGACCCTAAAAACCCTCTTTGAAATAGTTGAAAAAGGATTGGGTGGGAAAGTTAAAATTTCTATTGAAGTATAGAAAAAAGTTTTAATATTGAGTCAAAGCAAAGGCAGTTTACTCCTCTTATGTTTAAACCTTTGTTTAAATATCAAATTTTATGAGAGAAAAAACAACAAATAAAAGCACAAAAATGATCTTCGGAAAAATTCCTCTTATTTCCGCTGTCGGTGCTATTGCCGGAATTATCGGGGGCTATTTATATTATGCAAAAGTAGGCTGTAATTCAGGCAGTTGTGCCATAACATCCAATCCATGGCTGAGCATGCTCTGGGGTGCGGCAATGGGATATCTGGTATTCGATATTTTCGCCGGAAAAAAGAAAAAGACAGAAGATAACGGATAAGATGCAATTTTGGATGATGAATGTTTTGGAGAAAGACCATATCTGTTTTAGAATTTCACATATAGCACTGTGTGTTACAGCTAATTACCCACACTTATCCTTTTTGGATTTGGGCAATTTACTTACAACCAGGTCATAAGAATCATCAATCCACCGGCAGATAAGTCCGTCATCAACAGAACCGTCAATATAAATTGTATTCCAGTGTTTTTTATTCATATGATATCCCGGTTTCACCGAGCTATACCTTTCGCGCAAATCAACGGCTTTTTCAGGATCACATTTAAGATTTATGCTAAAATCGCCCTCCGTATCGGTCAGTAAAAACATCTTTCCCATCACTTTAAAAACCAAAGTTGTTTCATCGAAAGGAAAGGATTCCGTAACCTCTTTTTTGGATAAGCAATATTCTCTTAATTCCTCAATATTCATAATTTGATTTTGCCCAAATATAAAAATTTTCGTGATTAATTTATAAACAAACAAATAAAAAATATGTTTGAACAATACAAAAAGTAAATAATTTATCTTTGCTGAGCTTTTGAAAAAAAAGGTAGTTCATTACACACTGTATCATAAGCATTTAATACAAAAATGTTAAAAATATTACAAAATAAACTTGACATTTGGTTTTATTTTTAATTAGCTTTGCATTACTTTGGAGGAGTTTGCGTTCATTATTAAATTATGTTATCAAAGTTTATATTGATATAAGGCATTGAAATTAAGATACTAATAAGTTTATTAGATTCAAAAGCACATTAACTCAGGTAAGTATAATCTAAAGTACAAAATATGGGCTTAAAGCAAAAATCAGCCGACCTTAAAAAAAGGATGCGGGAAGCGGTAAAAGGAGGAGGAACAAAAGCGATTGAGAAGCAGAAAGCGACCGGAAAAATGACCGCCCGCGAACGGATAATGTCAATTCTTGATAATAAATCCTTTCACGAATACGATCTTTTTGTAAAACATGCCGGGAAAGACTTCAATATGGATAAGAAGTATCTGCCCGGAGACGGAGTTATTACGGGAACCGGTACTATTAACGGGCATCCTGTATGTATTTATGCGCAGGACTTTACGGTTGCAGGCGGTTCACTCGGCTGGGCACATGCCAAAAAGATAACCAAGATAATGGACCATGCAATGAAGCTTAAAATACCTCTTATTGGCATTAACGATTCCGGTGGTGCTCGTATTCAGGAGGGTGTAAATGCACTTGCGGGTTATGGCGAAATATTTTATCGCAACACGCAGGCCTCCGGTGTTATCCCTCAAATATCCGTCATCTTAGGGCCTTGTGCAGGTGGGGCTGTTTATTCCCCGGCATTAACAGATTTTGTTTTTGTAGTTGACAAGGTCTCTAAAATGTTCATTACCGGCCCGGAGGTGATTAAATCTGTTCTTGGTGAGGAGATATCAATGGAAGAACTCGGCGGTGCCCGCGTTCATTGCGAAACAACGGGTAATGCACACTTCTATGCCGAAAGTGAAGAAGAGAGTTTCAGTCAGATAAAGAAACTTTTCAGTTTCATTCCCTGGAATAATGAACGAAAGGCGGAGACCTTCCCAAAAAGAGGGCCTAAAACACGTCAGTATAAGATAGAAAACATTATTCCTTCCGATCCCCGCCAGCCTTATGATGTTCGGGATGTTATAAAAGCTATTTGTGATGATTCCGAATTTTTTGAGATTCAGGAAATGTTTGCGGCAAATATCGTTATTGGATTTGCACGAATTGCAGGCCAATCAGTGGGTTTTGTTGCAAATCAGCCTTTGGTTCTTGCCGGTGTCCTTGATGTGGATTCTTCGGATAAAGCTGCCAGATTTATAAGATATTGCGACTCTTTCAACATTCCGCTTGTAACGTTGGTTGACCTGCCGGGATATTTACCGGGTGTTGATCAGGAACACGCCGGAGTTATCAGGCATGGCGCAAAACTGCTGTATGCTTATTCGGAAGCAACAGTACCGAAAATCACGGTTATTATGCGTAAAGCTTATGGTGGCGGATATATTGCAATGTGTTCCCACCATCTCAGGGCTGACTTCGTTTGTGCATGGCCAACGGCGGAAATTGCCGTTATGGGACCCGAAGGTGCTGCAAATATCATTTTCAGAAATGAAATAAAAAATGCTGAAAATCCGGATGAAATGCGTAAACTGAAGGTTAAAGAGTATAAAAATAAATTCGCAAATCCTTATGTGGCTGCAGCTTATGGATATATTGATGCCGTGATCGAACCTTTCGAAACAAGAAACTTCCTAATGCATGCATTGGAAATTTCAGAATCGAAGATTGAGTATATTCCTAACAAGAAACATGGTATTCCACCATTTTAATTATATATTATGAAAGAAAATGATGTACTAACTAAGAAAGTTAAAAAAGTGTCATACAAGTCTCTACTCATCGAAAATATTAAATACCGGACAAAACTTACAAAAAAGTATCAGTCCAGAAAACCATATGAGAAAAAAGACATAAAAAAACTCACTGCTTTTATTCCGGGAACAATAAAGAAAATTTATGTAAAACCCGGCAAAAAGGTGAAAGAGGGAGATAACCTCTTGATTCTTGAGGCGATGAAAATGAATAATGAACTTCTTTCTCCTACAAGTGGTGTTGTGAAAGCCGTATTGGTCAAAAAAGGTGATCTGGTTACTAAAAACCAACTACTGATAGAATTTGAATAACTTTTTGCAGTTATTTTATCTGTTAAATTTTTTTGAAAGTAATATTTGATGTCTGAAAATAATGACAGGCTTAATATTATCTTATCTTTGCAGCCAATTTTTAAAAAATCATAAAAATGAAAACCTCATTTATAATAATGACATTGTTGATTTCATCAATGAACTTGTCTGTCTCAGCTCAGACGGAAGCAACTCAGGATAGCCCGGCAAAAGAGGAGATATTAACCAGTAAGGTTACCAGAAGTCAATTACAAACAGGAGACTTTGGTGAGTATTTCAAATATAACTACACAAACTACGCGCCCAACCGTGAGATAATCAATGAGTTAAAGAATAGAATTTACGGCTGCGATATCATAGTAGTGCTCGGAACATGGTGTTCCGACAGCCAAAGAGAAGTACCCCGTTTTTATAAAATTATGGACAAACTGGAATACAATACTAATACCGTTAAGGTGTTTTGTGTTGACAGAAATAAAACTGCCGGCGACATTGACATTTCAAATCTAAATATTGAGCGTATTCCAACATTTATTATTTTGAAAAATGGAACGGAGATAGGCAGGATCGTTGAAAGTCCGGATTACACGCTGGAGAAAGATTTGTTGGAAATAATAAATAATTAAACACTGAATCATTCGAAGAATATGGAATTGTTTAAAACAAAAAAAGAGTTAAAGGAATACCTTAAAGAAAAAAAAGATGCCGGTATGACAATTGGGTTTGTTCCTACAATGGGAGCATTACACGACGGACATCTCTCTTTATTCAGGGAAGCAAAGGATGAAAATGATTTGGTGGTTGCAAGCATTTTTGTCAACCCAACTCAGTTTAACAGCAAATCGGATCTGGAAAAATACCCGAGAACACCGGAAGCTGATTTAAAAAAACTTGAAGGCGAAGGTTGTGATGTTGTATTTCACCCCTCAAATGAAGAGATGTATCCGGAGCCCGATACTACAGAGTTCGATTTTGGTGGTCTTGATGAAGTGATGGAAGGAAAATACAGACCGGGGCATTTCAAAGGGGTGGCTTCGGTTGTCAAAAAACTTTTTGAGATTGTCGAACCTCACAGAGCATATTTCGGGCTGAAAGACTATCAGCAACTTCTTATAATTCATAAAATGGTTAAGGATTTCAATATCCCTGTCGAACTTGTTCCCTGCCCCATAGTAAGAGAAAAAAACGGACTTGCTATGAGTTCAAGAAATGAGTTGCTGTCGAAATCGGAAAGAAAGCAGGCTTCATTGATATACAAAACACTAAAATTTGTCAAAGTTCAGGCAGGCTTCCAACCTATTCACGAACTTAAAAATCACGTTGAAAGAGAGTTCAAAAGGAAGAATATGAAACTTGAATATTTTGAAATTGTTGATCTTTTTACACTTGAACCGCTAACTACTTGGCTTGGAAGCAAAAACGTAATCGCCTGCATAGCTGTTTACGTTGGAAATGTTCGTTTAATTGACAATATTATTTTATTTTCGTAACTTTGCACCGTTATGCAAATTAAAGTTTTAAAATCAAAGATTCACAGGGCTACCGTAACGGAATCAGACCTGAATTACATTGGTAGTATCGCCATTGATGAGAATATGATGGATGCCGTCAACCTTATTGAAAATGAGGTGGTGAGCATTTATAACATTACGAATGGTGAAAGATTGGAGACTTATGTTATTAAAGGTAAGAGAGGTACGGGAATAATCTCGCTGAACGGTGCTGCAGCACGAAAGGCAGCTGTCGGTGATAAGGTAATTATTGTATCTTATGCTATGATGCCTTTTGAGGAAGCAAAAAGTTTCAAGCCGACGATTGTGTTCCCTGATGATAATAATAACCTAAAGTAATTCTTTTGAAAAAGGGTCTGTTAACAATTACCAAGCTCATCTTCTTCCTTGGAATAGGAGTGTTTTTCATTTGGATATTTATGAGGAACATCTCACCGGAAGACAAAAAGGAGATTTTTTACACTTTTTTTCACGCCGATTATTACTGGATTCTCATCTCAATGGTTATAGGGCTTCTGAGCCATGTTAGCCGGACCGTACGATGGTTAATTCTTATGGAGCCCCTGGGATATAAACCCAGATTCAAAAATGCTTTTTTCGGACTTATGGTCGGTTATTTGGCAAACCTTGCCCTGCCTCGTCTCGGTGAAGTTACAAGATGCGGAATATTGACAAGGTATGAAAAAATACCAATGCAAAAATCATTTGGAACCGTTGTGACCGAAAGAGCAATTGATATGATTTCTTTGTTAATTGTTTTCATTTTAAACCTCGTCATCAATCTTGACAAATTTGCAAAGTTTAAAGAGACTTCTATCGCAAAAAATGCCATTGAGAGATATCACAACCTTCAGCATCCGGGCAGATTATATATTATTACGGGACTGATAATAGTTGCCGTCATTGTTCTGTTCATTAAATTCAGACATAAAATATCTCATTACAAATTTTACAAAAGCATAAAAGGCATTATTATCGGTTTTGGAGAAGGTCTGAAATCTTTAACTAAGATAAAAAAGCCTTTCCGGTTCTTTTTTCATTCCGTTTTTATCTGGTTTATGTATCTGCTGATGGCGTGGGTAGTGTTTTTCAGTTTGCCCGAGACAAGCAGTCTCGGTCTTAATGTGGCACTTGCAGTTCTTGCCTTCGGTTCAATCGGAATTATCGTGGTTCAGGGCGGAATAGGCATCTATCCATGGATTGTGGCGGAAATACTGGTTATATTTTATATCCCGCAAACCAAAGGTTATGCAATGGGCTGGCTCTTGTGGACGGGTCAAACCCTTATGATAGTTGTTTCCGGGCTCATCTCAATGATTGTGTTACCCTTAATTAACAATAAGAAAAATGGAAATGCTCTCAATCCTGAAGGAGAAAATATTAAGTAAGCAACAACTGAAATCTCAACTTGCCATCTGGCGTTTTCAGAACAAAAAGATTGTTTTCACAAACGGCTGTTTCGACATTATTCATGCCGGACATATTGACTATCTGTCCAAAGCCGGGGACCTTGGAGACATATTGTTAATTGGTCTGAACACTGATGATTCGGTTAGAAGATTAAAGGGATCCAACAGACCTGTCAACGATGAAAATGCCCGGGCGTTAATTCTGTCGGCAATGCTGTTTGTTGATGCTGTAGTTTTATTTGACGAAGACACTCCGCATGAACTAATAAAGTTTGTTCAGCCTGACATTCTGGTCAAAGGAAGTGATTATAAACCGGAAGATATTGTAGGCGCCGATATTGTTCTTGCAAAAGGCGGCGAAATAAAAACCATTGATTTTCTCGAAGGTTATTCAACAAGCGGAATAATTGAAAGGATAAGGAAATAGGCAGTCGGCAACAGCAACCTGTAAGGACTTGAAAGCCAGTGCAACAGGATGCCCTTGCAGGTTTCGGAAGGGAAAAGCAACCTGTAAGGACTTGAAAGCCAGTGCGGCAGGTTGTCCTTGCAGGTTTCGGAAGAAAAAAGCAACCTGTAAGGACTTGAAAGCCAGTGCGGCAGGTTGTCCTTGCAGGTTTCGGGAGGAAAAAGCAACCTGTAAGGACTTGAAAGCCAGTGCGACAGGATGTCCTTGCAGGTTTCGGAAGGGAAATAAAAAAATAATTTATACAATATTATGGCTAAAGCAAAAACAGTATTTTATTGTCAAAACTGTGGAGCTCAATCTTCAAAGTGGATCGGACGATGTCCTTCGTGTGGGGAGTGGAACACTTATGTAGAGGAGATCATACAGTCGGATAAAGGTAAAAACAAAGCTCCCGTCACAGCAAACAAAACCGCTCCAAAACCAAAACGCATCTCTGAAATTGAAGCAGGTACGGAAAACCGGACAGACACGCACAACAATGAACTAAACAGGGTTCTCGGTGGTGGCTTGGTTGCCGGATCGCTTGTTCTTGTGGGAGGTGAACCCGGAATAGGGAAATCAACGCTTATGCTTCAGGTCGCACTTAACCTGAAGGGAATGAAAGTTCTATATATCACAGGTGAAGAGAGCGAACAACAAATAAAAATGAGAGCGGAACGTATAGGGATGAACAATCCGGACTGCTACATTCTGGCTGAAACACATACACAAAGCATTTTTCAGCATATTGAAAAGTTGCTGCCACACCTTGTTATAATTGACTCAATACAAACCACTTATACGGACATCATTGATTCGTCTGCCGGCAGTATTTCACAGATACGGGAGACTGCCGGGGAGTTTCAGAAATATTCCAAACTGACAAACACACCGGTCATACTTATAGGGCACATTACAAAAGAAGGCTCCCTTGCCGGGCCGAAAGTGCTTGAACATATGGTAGATACGGTCTTACAGTTTGAAGGTGACAGAAATTACGGATACAGAATTTTACGTTCAACGA
This sequence comes from Bacteroidales bacterium, assembly GCA_026984135.1. GTDB lineage: Bacteria > Bacteroidota > Bacteroidia > Bacteroidales > JAADJA01 > JAADJA01. The sequence goes on along the minus strand of JALSSR010000095.1, from coordinate 44,503 downwards.
AAAACCGCTTCGGCTCCACCTCGGAACTTGGTATTTATGAGATGCGTGGAACAGGTCTCAGGGAGGTTGCAAATCCTTCGGAGATACTACTTTCACATCGTGATGAAAACCTGAGCGGAATTGCAATTGCAGCAATGGTTGAAGGAATGCGGCCTATGATGATAGAAACACAAGCGCTGGTTAGCTCGGCGGCATACGGAACACCTCAAAGGTCGGCAACCGGCTACGATATTCGCAGACTGAATATGTTGCTTGCTGTTCTTGAAAAACGAAGCGGATTCAGACTTGGCACAAAGGATGTCTTTTTGAATATCGCCGGTGGTTTAAAAGTTGATGACCCTGCCATTGATCTTGCAATTGTCAGTGCGGTTTTATCATCCAATGAAGACATCCCTATTGATCAAAAGGCCTGTTTTGCCGCGGAAGTCGGGCTTTCGGGAGAAATCAGACCTGTCAACAGAATTGAGCGGCGCATTGCCGAAGCTGATAAACTGGGTTTTGAGCAAATATTTATTTCCAAATACAACCTTAAAGGAATTGACCGCAAGAAGTATAAAATTGAAATTGTACCGGTCGGAAAAATAGAGGAAGTGGTCGGGAAGTTGTTCGGATAGGAAAGACTCGAATGTACGGGATTTCACTGCATAGAACAATTATTAATAACTTTTTTGAAAAAATATTGCAAAAAACTTGCATAGTTATATATATATATTCGCAGCCATTTTAATCAAATAAATGTTTAACTTAAATATACCTATTATGAAAAAAATATTAGTACTAATAATGATTATCGCTACAATAGGCATTCTTTTATCAGTTACGAAATATTCAGAATCGGAAGAAAATAAGAAATGTCTATTCCCCAAAAAATTTATTATGATCCGGAATTAATGCAATATGTAGTTGAATGTCCGGCTTGGTCCGGCCAATATACCTGTTTGACCGACTGCTATGCAAAGCCTCCAATTGATTAATATTCAACTATTATGAGATACAATAATTATTTGTTATTATTTTCAATTCTATTCATTTATTTTCAGAACTCAACAGGACAAAATTCCGGCAAATACCAATATAATGGTAAATTGACCATATACGATTCCATAATTGTACAGGCAAGCAATATTGCAATTTATGATTATTACGAGAAAAAAGGGTTGTTTTTAGGCACTAACTACCATTCAAAAGACATTGTTATTTTTGATAAAAAAGGACATATAAAATACAGTTTTAACAGCTTAGGAGATGGCCCGAAAGAATACCGACAAACAAATATTATAATTTCAAAATTTTTTACTTACAATTCTGTTGTTGTATTAAGTAAAAATGCTTTTGTTAATTATTCCTTTGACGGGAATTTCATTAAAGTAATAAAACTTGACGATGAAAATTCAGCCTTATTTAGGAAAAATGTTAATATCTTCATAAACAACTCAGGCGATTCTTGTACAATATACAGTGCCGACCAATATACATCCCATAGGTCAATAAATGTAGATTTTTATAACGATACTTCCTATAAGTTTTTTTATTTCATAAATTTTAACAAAAATGTTAAAAGACGAATCATAACATACGAAAAAAACTCAATTTATAGAAATAATGAATTTTATTATCCTGAAGTTAGACCAAAGGCTTATGTAAATTCAACAAAAGGAATATTGTATGTGTTGTTTCCACACGACACAAAATTGTTCGAATATGATATTAACAATAATTTTCAGTTATTTTCGGTGTTGGATTTAAAGCCGGATTTTTTCGGACACCTTAACGGAATAAATTACGGTAAAAAGCCCGAAATGCCTATGCCATTTATATTGAGTAATTCATTATATTCAAATTTGTCAACTCTCGGAGATACAATAATAACTACCTATAACCAAAAGATGAAAGAGGATGAAATATTCACTTCGCTTGAAGAAGCAAATGAGAATATGGAATTAATTCGAAAATATATCCAGATTTTTATTAAAAATAAAAAAATGTGCGAAGATATACGAATACCACAAAATGTTTCAGGTATAGCCTATACCCTTTCAAAAAATGAAATATTTTTCAAAAAAGTCCCCAATCAGTACGATGAAATGAATAATACTGCAACATTTTACATTGGAAAAATAGAACTAAGATAAAAAGTTCTCATCTTGTAGTCTTGATAATTGTTCTATTGTGGGGATGTTCAAAAACTTATAACGATATAAAAAGCAAACTTGATTCCGAATCGGGCTTTATTATCTAAAGAGTATTGTTAAAAGATAAGGTTTTCGGGTGCAAAAGAACCTCTTTCTCAATATTACAATTCAATATTCGTGGAAAACATAAACCTCATTTTATTATCAAAGCATCACCTCATATTCTCCTCATATTCAGGATATTTTCTCACAAAAGTTCTGACTGCAGAGCATGCGGGAATAAATTTCATATTCTGAGATTTTGCATAATCAAGTCCTTCTTTGATTATTTTCATTGCCAATCCGCGACCGCGTAAAGAAGGTGGAACATACGTATGGTAAAAGACAATAGTGTCGCCCTCCTCAATTGTATATTGAAGGTGACACTCCTGTCCTTCTACAACAGTATAGAATTTATTATTTTCGTGAATTATTTCGTTTTCCATATCCTTTTAAACTGATTCTGAACGAAAATGCAAATTTCTTCGAGTTAAATTTACTATAGTTCAGGTAATTACATAAAAGAAAATTTGCAAAGTTTATACGTTTTAGTATATTTATACACATTAATAACAGGTTTACCTGCTGTCAAAGGTGGCAAGTTTGATATGATATTTGTCTTCCATAAACTTGAACCACCAGTAAAGTTCCCAATCCACATCCAAGCCATAATCTTCTTGCGGGTCATAATTGATCTGAAAGTCGTACGGTTCCCGATACTTCATATTCGTAACCCTGTAGTTCCATTCATTGACATAGATGGTATTCCAATTTTTATAGAAGCTGTGCGAATGATACCATTTGGGTTTCCGGTTTGTGGCGAACCAGGAAGTAAATCCTGGATCGAAAACCACAAGTTCATATTCGGTTGAATCCGCAACCTTTTGAGCTTTTATCTCTTTAATGCCCTCAACATCTTTTGTTGACGAGCAAGCTATTATAAATAGCAACACCGGTAATATCAACAAATTCCGTTTCATAGCTCTTATACTTTAAAATATAAACACTCAAAATATAATAACGCAAGAGCAGCCGGTTTTGTTTTACGGAATTTCAAATCCAAACTGGTCCAGAAGCTCTTGTTCGGTATATTCCTCGATTGAAAGTTTTTTCATATAAACCGTGTCGAGAGGTCTGCCGTTGGTATCAACCTCAACCTCAGATATTGCAAAAGCTGCATCCATACCCGAAAAGACATACCCGAAAACAGTATAATTTCCATCCAGGCCCGGTTCACCGTCAGGGTCGGTTACGATATAAAACTGAGAGCCGTTGGAATCCATAGTATCAGATTTTCGTGCAGCCCCCACAGCACCGTAAACATGATGCAGGGAAGTATCAATCTCGGCAGGAATAGTATATCCGGGTCCACCGAAACCAGTACCGTCGGGATCGCCACCTTGAATAACAAAATCATAAATAACACGATGAAAAATAAGACTGTCGTAAAAGCCCATTGTCGTTAGATTCAGGAAGTTAGCCTTGTGGTTCGGCGTTTCGTTATAGAGCCAGATCATCATATTACCAAAGTCTGTTTCCAACTTCACCACCTTATATTTCCCCTGAATAACGGACAGAGAGGCTGAAGCACTTGAAGTGCCGCCCTTACCGTCGTCCACGGTCACGGTCACGCTATAAGACCCCTCCTGCCCTGCCGACATCCACACTGCAGTAGGCCCGTTTCCGGTTATTAAACCTCCCGTTACAGAATAATTATAGTTAAGGATATCACCGTCAGGGTCTGAAGCCTGCACGGTAACCGCTACATTTGTATTGGTCTCCGTTTGTGTCGGACTAACGGTAATTGAACTTATTGACGGGTCACTGTTCTTTTCTTCATCCTTTTTACAGGATAAAAATACCGAAAGTATAAAAACCGAAAGCATTAACAATTTTGTAGTTCGTTTCATGTCTAATTTTTTAATCGTCAAATAATAACAATACAAATTCTTCCCAAATGGCGTAAAACAAATTTATTGATTACTTTTGCAAAAGTAACAAATAATAGAATATTTTTTATGAAGAAAATTTTTATTGGAATTATAGTATTATTTACAATTGCAATAATCTATTTTATGATATCGGAACCTGCAAATGCGCAATTATCGGCTAAAATTGAAAACGACACCATTGTAAAAACGCCGGAACAGCTTGAAGCCGAAGTAAACGCGTCGGAAGCTGCAAGACCTAACATAAAAAAGGATAACGAGGCTAAGATTCTTTGGGCTAATCCGGAAAAAAAGGAAAAAACCGAATATGTAGTTGTTTATTTACACGGATTTTCGGCAAGCTGGATGGAGGGTTATCCTGTAAATTTTGATTTTGCAAAACGCTACGGATGTAATATGTATCTTGCACGATTATACGGCCATGGCATTGATACAACGGATGCTTTAGTTGATTTAACTCCTGAAAACTATCTTGAAAGTGCCAAGAAAGCTGTCGCAATAGGCAGACAATTAGGCGAAAAGGTTATTTTAATGAGCACATCCACAGGCGGAACTCTTTCACTGGCAATAGCAGCGGCAAATCCCTGGATTTACGGATTGATTCTCTATTCTCCAAATATTGATGTGGCGGATAAATCGGCAAATATTCTTACAAAACCATGCGGCCTTTGTATTGCAAAACTTTTTCATGGGAAATACAATATTTATGACGATCCGCCCGAGGTTCGGAAATACTGGCAGTCAAAGTACCGTCTGGAAGCAGTCAGGGCTATGAAAAGGCTTGTAAATAAAACTATGAAAGAGGAGACTTTCAAAAAGATACACCAACCTCTGTTTCTGGGATATTATTACAAGGATGAAGAACATCAAGATCCTACCGTTTCCGTTCCGAGAATGATGGAAATGTTCGATCAGGTATCCACTCCTGAAAATAAAAAGAGGAAAGTGGCGTTTCCCGAGGCAGGAGTACATCCTATTCCTTCGGGAATATTGTCGAAAGATGTTAAGGGAGTAGAAAGAGAAACCTTCAAATTTGCAGAAGAAATTTTGGGAATGAAACCTGTGAATCAATAAAAAACAGGCCTCCTAAAAATGGTACAGGACGCTAAAAAGCGTCCTTATGTACCAAAACCCCGAAATCTGAAAAAGCTATTTTTTTGCTAACTATATATTTTATTCCTACTACAGACTTAATCATTTAAGGGCCTTCGGATTCCCTGTTTGTTTACCCAAGACGAAAGAAATAAGACTTCTCCCCCTCTTAGCTTTGGTAAAATATTTTTTTAAGAACTGCTCGATTAAATATACAACGGCAAATGTATATCAAGGTTTCGGGATGGAAAAATTTCCATAGTGGACAAATGGTGGACAGGTAAAATTTATTTAAAATCAGATGCTTTCGATTAGCTTATTCAGGCTTTCCGTAGTTTCAATGCCAAGTTTCTTCCTAAGCCTGTAGCGGTTCTTTTTTACACCCTCCATAGAAATATTCATCATTTTTGCAATTTGATCTGACGACAGGCCGCTTCTTATAAATGCCGCAAACCTCCTCTCACCCTGAGATAATTCCGATACGGATGCTTTTTCCAGTCTTTCAAAAAACCCATTATGTATCTCTTCAAAGTGTTTTTCAAACACCTTCCAGTCTGATTCACTCTCTTCATAGGATTTAATGATTGAATAAATACGATGTATCCCTCTTATGCCCGGATTTTCCTCGCTGACCTCATCAACCTGTTTTTTTAATTCCGACAAAAGATTTCTTTTATGAATGCTGGTAAGAGTAAGAAGAGAAAGTTCTATCTTTTTGCGCTCAACTATCTCTTCGAGCAGCTCCCTGGCCTTTTTTTCGGCATTAACCATCTCCTTATAGTACAATGATAGCAGCAATACGGATTTTATCCTTGCCTGGAGTTCAATCTTATCAATCGGATAACGCACAAAATCAACGGCACCGGCATTAAAAGCGGTATCCAGATTTGCAGTTGACTTATTTACAGCCGTTATCATAATTACCGGTATATCTTTAGTGTCATCATCTGCTTTCAGCTTTTTAATAGCTTCAATTCCATTCATCTCCGGCATTTCCCAGTCCATTATTATGAGGTCAGGTAACAAATTCTTAGCTTTTTCAATTGCAACACGGCCGTTTTCCGCTCTGATAATTTCGATATTCTCAACCGTAAGTTTAATATATGACGAGATTACCAAAAAATCAACATTCTGGTCATTGGCAATAAGTATCTTATGCGATTTCATATTCATTCCTGAAAATATTTTTTATTAACCGGCAGGGTAAAGAAAAACACCGAACCTTTACCTTTTTGACTCTCAGCGCCAATTGTCCCACCGTTTAATTCAACAAATTCTTTACACAGCATAAGCCCGATACCGGCTCCTTTTTCATTGTCAGTCCCCTGCGACAATTGTTTATTTTCAATATCCGGATCAAACAGTGTACGGATAATATGATCATCCATACCTATTCCCGTATCGGACACTTCTACTTTCAAAAAGTCACCCGTTTCTACAACATCAACTTTTACTTCACCTCCTCCCGGGGTAAACTTAATAGCATTTGACAGAAAATTACGTATCACAATGTCAATCATTCCCCTGTCAAACCAGGCAATAAAATTTTCATTGATAGCATTGATAATTGTTATACCCTTTGACTCGGCTTGTGAAGTATATAAATCAATATTGACATCCACAATCGGTTTTATGGGGTTTAACCCGGGCTCATATTTAAGCTTCCCCATTTGATTCATTGCCCACGACAACAGGTTTTCAAGTAAAAAATATGTTGCATCGGCTGTCGGCTTAAAAGAAGTTAACAAATCCCTGATTGCCTCCTTGTTTAGATTGTCGAACTCATTAACAACAAGGTCAACAATACTTTTACTCGTACTTATAGGTCCACGCAGGTCGTGTGAAATTATGGAGAATATCTTATCTTTGGTATCATTGGCCAGTTTCAATGCCTTTTCCGTTTTCCTTATTTCCGTGATATCCCAAAAATTAACAATTATACCCTGAATATTCGGATCATCAAATAAATTTTTTGCGTATGCTGCCATATTCAGATATCTTCCGGAAACGTCACTAAGCCTGAATTCAAAATTGACGGATTTTTTCTTAACCAATTCACCAAAGTCTTTTTTTAATTGCTTTCTGTCGTCGGGATGCACATTTTCAAAAACACTTTTACCAACCCTGTCTTCCGGCTTCCTGCCTATTTTATTTTCTATCGAGGGGCTTATATACTTAATATTCTGTTCTTTATCAACAACAACAATAAAATCCTGGGAATTTCCGAGAAGTTTTTCATAAAAGTTCTTTTGAAGTGCAAGCTTTCTTTCCGACTTCTTTTTAATATGAATCAATCTGTAAAGTGTAAAAATAAATATGAGAGCAATAATCAGTAAGCCGGTCAGGGCAATCTTTATTTTTCTGTCAATCTCATTCTTTTTAATTAAAAGCTGATTTTCCTGCTCTTTCTTTACCGATTCATATTTTGCCTCTATTTCCAGTATCTGCCTGCTTTTCTCAGCATTGAACAGGCTGTCGTAAAGCACCTGATAATCTTTCAGAAACTTATATGCATTTCCAAAATCTCCCATTTTACCGTAACTATCCGATAATATCTTAACGGCATCAAGAATATCACCGGGAGTTCCTGTCAGTCGGGCGTATTTTTCACTTAATTTTCCAAAGTTTACAGCTTCAGAATATTTGCCTTTGTTAAAATATAATTCTGCAAGATTATAACTTACTGTGGAAATAACCTTATTGAATCCTTTTTCCCGAGCAAATTTTAAGACATCCTTAAACTCCATCAGGGCTTTTACCGTATCGCCGAGGGTAAGATAATGATCGGCTATATTATTCTCATCTATTGCAATTCCATAGTCATCATTTAGCTCAATATCAATCTCAAGAGACTTTTGAAAGTAGGTTAGTGCTTTTTTGTACTTTCCCAGCGACGAATATGAATCACCAAGATTATTGTAACACATTGACTGTCCCGATTTGGAACCTATTTCAACATAATATTTCATTGCCTTATTATAATAATCAATGGCTTTTTGATGATTTCCCATACCGCTTTCAAGAGTTCCTAAATTTATTAATGAACCGGCAATGCCCTCCTTGTCCTCCAATTCTTCATTAATCTTTAAAGCCAGAAGGAGATAATGATACGCATCTTCCGTTTTTCCCAGATCGTTATAACATGCCGAAAGGTTATTATATGCCGAGGCAAGGCCGATTTTATCCTTTTGGGCTTCATAACTATCAACAACTTTCGTAAAGTATTCAAGTGCTTTGTCATAATGACCCGAATAATAATAGCTGTATCCGATACGCGTCATCAGGTCGGCAACCCGGCTCTTATTATCAGTTGAATTATAGATATTTAATGATTCTTGATAATAAAAAATTGCGGAATCAAAAACTTCGTTAACCGACCAGATATCACCAATTCTCAGATAAGAAAAAGCCTCTTTGTCATCTATGTTTAACTCCTGCGACAGTGATAAGGCCTTTTGTGCATAAAACAAAGCGGAATCCTTAATTTCATAAGCGTACTTCTTACTTAAATCAAGGAGGTTATTAATAGCCACAGTATCTTTAAAATGCTTACCGTTACTTCCATTATTCGGTGATGAATCCGCTTTCTCCTGCGACAAGAGGAAACTCCACAAAATGATACCGAATACTGTAAGAAACAACCTCATAAACTTTAAAAGCTTGTTAAGTTTATTTTTTAAAATAAATCTTTGAATACCTGTTATAAATATCCGATGCTTTGGTATAAAGATCGGATTGCATATTTATCCGAGATACATTAGCCAACTTTTGTATCATATACAGATTCTGCTGAATATCACTATCATAGATATTCTCTCTCCCATTTTTAAACCGAAAATAATATTCCATATTTTCGTCAAAAATAGTAATAAGTCTCGACACAATGGCATTTGCCTTTTCCGTTTCGCCGATTTTGTAATAATCCTCGGCAATAGGTATTGTAAAATAGTCATAAGGGATGCAGTTATCCGGCATAACTTCAATACACCTGTCAAGAACCATTTTTGCGGAATCCGTTTTTCCTTCATCTATCAAACTGCCGGCAAGTCTGTGAAAATTATTTCTAAGGTTCATTATCATCCTTCTGTTTGTCTCGTCAAGATATACATCGGGATCATTAATGTTTCCCCAGCGGAATTTATTCATCACATTGTCGAACATAACATTTGTATTTACAATACCCGGCTGTCCCTGATGCGATTTTGATTTTACGGGAACCAGTCTGTAAGCCAGCCCGTCGAGCATAAAGTAATCATCAAGCCCCATGTAGGCTTCCCCGCCTGTTGTAATGGCAAAATAGACAGGCCTTTTCCAATTGTTTTCCGCTAACAGATTCAGCACCATTAAATAGCTTTTAGCAATGGCATTACTGTTGAACGTCCAGGTTATCTCTTTCACAATACGATCTGCATACTCGGGCTGAACGGTTCCGTTATTTACGACTGTGGCCGAATCAACCTTTAAACTGAACTTTTTAGTCGGCAGATAATCGAAGTCACCCATTGCAGTTTTTCTGACAAATTTATCGGGATTGCTTATAACCAAATCCAATAATTGCCGGATATCAACATACCCCTTTATACTTTCATTTTCAATAATGTACGTAAAATTCCTTTTATCTCCGGCATACATTTCAGGTGGTATTGACAAAGGTATGGGATCGGAATTGTAAACCTTTCGTCTCATCTGATTTATGTACCAATCGGTGTTCAGTAGGCTGAGATTCACAACCCTGACATCGGTACGTACTCCCTCCACCTCCTGTGCATACCAAAGCGGGAAAGTATCGTTATCACCATTTGTAAAAAGTATGGCATCCGGAGCACAAGAATTGAGATAGTCGGATGCAAGATCAATGACCGTATATCTGTTTGAGCGGTCGTGGTCATCCCAGCCCTCCTTTGCCATAATTCCGGGTACAAGAAGAAGAGAAAGACCGGTAACCACGAAAGCCGACATTTTCGGGTTAAGATATTTCCCGGCCAGGTTAATAAGAGCCAGCGTTCCAATCCCTATCCACATTGCAAAAGCATAGAAGGAAGCGGCATAAGCATAATCACGTTCTCTCGGCTGCGGCGAATGCTGATTAAGATAAACTACTATTGCAATGCCCGTCATAAAAAAGAGCAGGAAAACAACAAGAGAGTCCTTATTATCCTTTCTCACCTGATATACCAAACCTATTAACCCTAAAATAAAGGGAAGAAGGTAAAATTTGTTTGTTGCCTTGTTTTTCATACTTTCGGGAACATTCAACACCGGGCCCAGGCGTGCATTATCAAGAAAGGGAATACCGGTAATCCAGTTTCCGTTTTTTCTATCGGACATTCCCTGAATATCGTTCTGCCGACCTGAAAAATTCCACATAAAATACCTGAAATACATATGGTCAAGCTGATATCTGAAGAAAAACCGCAGATTTTCGGCAAAAGTGGGTTTATACACTATCTTGTCTTCGCCGTAATCGGTTTTAACCTTTACCGGCACTCCTCTCATCTTGCTCCACTTCTTATAATCTTTTACGTATATCTGCCCGCTGTTGTCCCACATTCTCGGTAAAATTGTAGTGAACCGCGGATCATAAACGGGAATTCTATTCTTTCTCTTATCAACAATTACATATTTTCCCTTTTTCTTGTCTTTTCTGTAAACCGGATTTCCGTCTTTATACTCAATAACGGGTGCATTAAAATACTGACCCGAAAAAATCGGCCAGTCACCATATTGCTCCCTTGCAAGATAAGCAAGAAGGGTTATTGCATCTTTCGGACTGTTCTCATTTATAGGAGTGTCGGCATTTGACCTTATGACAAGCATAAAAAATGAAGAGTAACCGATGAGCAGAAATGTAAAACCCCAAATAACCGTATTCCAAACTACCTTTTGCTGCTTACGGGTATAGCGAATTCCCCAATATATTCCTCCGATAAGAACAATAAAATAAATGATGGTACCCGTATTGAAAGGTAACCCGACTGCATTGACAAAAAAGAGCTCAAAATATCCGGCAAGTTTTACTATCCAAGGTATTATGCCGTTCATAATCAATGCAAGGATCATAATGGAAATAAAAAATGTGATTAAAATACCTTTAAGATTGGGATTTTTATACTTTTTAAAATAATAAATAAAAGTGATGGCAGGAATTGCCAGCAGATTAAGCAGGTGAACACCGATTGAAAGCCCCATCATATAAGCTATAAAAATAAGCCATCGAAAAGAATGTTCGTCATCGGCCTTCTCCTCCCATTTCAAAATTGCCCAGAAAACAAGTGCCGTAAAAAAGGAGGACATTGCATAAACCTCACCCTCGACGGCAGAAAACCAAAAAGAGTCGGTGAAGGTATAGGCAAGCGCACCTACCAGACCGCTGCCAAAAACAGCATACATCTTTCCTTCGGTCATTTCGCCGGATTTCAAAACCAGTTTTTTTGCCAGCATTGTGATGCTCCAGAACAAAAACAAAATTGTCAACCCGCTGGACAGTGCCGACATTATGTTCACCATTTGTGCCACGTGAGAGGTATCACCGAAAGCAAAAAGTGAGAAAAACCTGCCTATCATCTGGAACAGCGGTGCTCCCGGCGGATGTCCAACCTGTAACTTGTAAGCTGTTGCTATATATTCACCGCAATCCCAGAAACTTGCCGTGGGTTCGGTTGTTAAAATATAGACCGAAGAAGCCACAATGAAGACTATCGCTCCAAGGATGTTGTTGAGTTTTTTGTAATTATTCATCGCACTATATATTATCCGTTTTATGATGTATTTTTATTCGGCAATCGCCAGTGCCGAAGCTTTGCTTCGTGCATGCTCGACCGAAGGTCGGCATCGGCAGTCGCCAGTCAGCAGTCGGCAATCGGCAGTCGGCAGTCGCCAATCGGCAGTCGGCAATCGGCAGTCGGCAATCTATAACATAACCCTTCTTCACTCCCTCGCCCAATCGCCTTTTCGCCACTTCGCTCTATCGCTCTATCGCCTTTTCGCCCCCTCACTCCTATCCTCTAACCAGCACTTTTCCGGTCATCTCCTTCGGAATATTCAACCCCATTATTGTCAGAATTGTAGGAGCAACATCGGCAAGAATACCGTTTTCAACCTTTTTATATTTTTCGCTAACCACAATACAAGGAACAGGATTAAGCGAATGTGCCGTATTCGGCGAACCATCCGGATTAACCGCATTATCCGCGTTTCCGTGGTCGGCAATTATCATTGCAGTGTAATTGTTGTCTTTTGCGGTTTCCACAACATCATTGACACATTTATCAACCGTTTCCACAGCCTTTAAAATAGCCTCATAAACACCTGTGTGCCCCACCATATCACCATTGGCAAAATTAAGAACAACCAAATCGGCCCATCCGGTTTTCAACTCTTTCACAATTGCATCCCTCACTTTAAAAGCACTCATTTCAGGTTGCAGGTCATAAGTAGCAACCTTTGGTGACGGTATCATTATCCTTTTCTCGTTTTTAAAAGGCTCTTCCCTGCCACCCGAAAAGAAGAAAGTTACGTGTGCATACTTTTCGGTTTCGGCAATACGTATTTGGTTCAATCCCGCATTGGCAACCACCTCTCCAAGTGTATCTTTCACATTTTCCTTATCATAAATAACATTGATACCTTTAAAAGCCTCATCATAATTTGCCATTGTATAGTATTGCAAATCAAGTCTTTTCATATTATATTCCGGAAAATCCCTTTGCGTGAGAGCGGTAGTGATTTGTCTGAGTCTGTCGGTCCTGAAATTAAAACAGATAACCACATCACCCTCTTTAATCGTACCGACAGGTTTATCATTTTCATCAACAACAACCACCGGCTTTATGAATTCGTCGGTAATTCCCTCATCATACGATTCGCGGATCGCCTGTAAAATATCGTGCGTATGTTTACCTTTTCCGTGTACCATCAGGTCATACCCTTCCTTGATTCTTTCCCAGCGTTTATCCCTGTCCATAGTATAATACCTGCCCGTAAGAGTTGCTATTTCCCCGTTTGAATGTTTCAGATGCTCCAGTAAATTCGTAATATATCCCAAACCGCTTTTCGGATCGGTATCGCGACCGTCTGTGAGAGCATGAATATAGACCTTGTCAAGGTTATAATCCTTTGTCAAATCACAAAGCTTGTAAAGGTGTTTATCCAGCGAATGTACCCCGCCGTCGGAAACAAGTCCGATAAAATGGACACTCCTGTTATTTTCTTTGGCATAAGTAAACGCTTTTACAAGTTGCTCGTTTTTTGCAATGCTTCCGTCCTCAACGGCTTTGTTTATTTTCACCAAGTCCTGATAAACTATCCTTCCTGCACCGATATTCATATGTCCCACTTCCGAATTCCCCATTTGGCCGTCGGGCAAACCGACATTTTCGCCGGAAGTTATGAGTTGTGAATGAGGATAATTTTCATTCAGATAATCGAGGTATGGAGTATCGGCCTGATAAATAACATCTGCTTTCGATTTGTTGCCTATACCCCAGCCGTCCATTATTATTAATATTGCTTTATTGTAATTTTTCATTATTTTCAATTTTATTCATTATCATAAAAAATAAATTTCTCCGGTTGCACCCGTTTCATCCGAATATATTGGCAAAAAGGTACAATGCACAGCAAAAGTAAATTAAATTTTCAAGCAATATTGGATTTGTATAAAAATGAGTACTTTTGCACTCCGGTTTTACCGGGTTATTTACCGGATAAGTTTAAATAGAACCGTTCAATTACAGAGATGAGAGAACACTGGGTAATTCCCGACATACACGGATGTGCGCAAACACTGAGAGCTTTGATAGAGGATATGATCCAGCCGTCGAAGTACGACCATCTCTATTTTCTCGGTGATTATATTGATCGCGGGCCTGCCTCCAAAGAGGTTATAGATTATCTGATGCATCTTCAAAAAGAGGAATACAACCTGCACCTCCTTATGGGAAACCATGAAGAATATGTGCTGAAATCGTATGAAGAAGAACTCAACCTTAAAAGTTTTCTGGGTATAAAACAAAAAAATAAAAAGAAGAAAGAGTGGCTTATATTTGGGGGAAAAGAGACATTGCAAAGTTTTAAGATTACCGACCTGAAAGATTTCCCGAAAGAGTATCTCGACTGGATGCGAAATCTTGAGTATTATATTGAGCTTGATGATTTCATTTTGGTTCATGCAGGACTTAATTTCAGGAATAAAGATCCCTTTGAAGATAAAGATGCTATGCTCTGGGTCAGAGACTATAATATTGATTCCTCAAGAATAAACAACAGGCGGATTATTCATGGCCATGTGCCTGTAAATCTTGAATTTATTGATATCAGTATCCGCCAAAACAATCATAAGTTCATAGACCTTGACAACGGCTGCTATATGACAGGCCGGTCAGGTTTCGGTAATCTCATAGCCTTGGAATTAAATTCTATGGAGTACCGCGTTCAGTATAATCTGGATTACTAAAAATTACCTGATAAACAACTTCGCGGAAAAGCCACCCTTCTCATTGATGATTCTCACAATGTATATACCGGATTTGATATCTTTATCCGAAACATCAATGCTGTCACCCGTAAGCTTGTCCTTAACAAGGACTCTTCCCGTCAAATCAATTACTTCAACGGTTGAATTGTTCATACCGGCAGGTAAATTGCCGATTCTGACGGCGCCATCGCTATAAAATATTTTTGTGTTGGCAAACATATTATCGTTAACCGCATCAGGTCCGTAAATGATCTCCACATCGTCGTAAAGCGCCATACTACCGGCAACGGCATTTAATCCGGCACCTGAAGTAAGAACGGCAAGAATATATTCGGGATTTTCATTACTTTCATAAACAAAAGGAGCAACTACCCTTGTCCATTCATCATGAACTCCAGTGAGGTTAATTTTTGCAAGAGCAATTACATTATCTTCATTTTCAGGCTGTATTGCAAGTGTACCTTCATCTTTATGCAATAAAAACTTTGCCTGTAACGTGTCAATATCCGTCGGGTAAAATTTAATCCAAACCGCTACACTGTCGGGTCTTCCGGTGAAGGGTTCACTCCACTGCGAATCTTCCGGATCGGTATAAACATAACCTTCTTCCGGAACAAAAGTGGTATGAAACCGTCCGTTTGTCACGCTACCTGTGGCAACGGCTCCGATAATGGTAGTAAGGTTAAATACTCTGACGGAATAGCTGCCGCTGTGAGCAGTATCACTCTTTGCCCAGGTTACCGGAGCAACAGAGTTAATTGTTGGATTATCCGAAGTCTTGATCGTACTCCATTTGACAGGCTCATCCTGCCCCACACCAACATCTTCCCACTCTTCAAAACCGGGATTGCTTAATTGCTGATCCTGAGCATTTAAACCGAATACAAAAATCAACATCACAAAGTTAATAAGTAGAATTTTTTTCATCTTTGTCTTTTTTTATTTCTGCAAATCTACAATATTTTTTTTAAACCACTATTAATCGGAGTTGTCCATCTGCGGGGAATTTACAAAGTGAATATACAAAAAAACACCGGACAAACCTAAATCCGCCCGGTGATTATCTGCGAAGATGTTTAAAGAACGATTAATTTCTCACGCGGCGGCGCAGCGACGCAACGTTTTGTTTTGCTCACGCGGCGACGCAGCGACGCAGCGATTACTTTTTTGCTCGCGCGGCGGCGCAGCGACACAACGATTACTTTTTTGCTCACGCAGCGACGCAGCGACGCAACGATTACTTTTTTGCTCACGCAGCGACGCAGCGACGCAGCGTTTTGTTTTGCTCACGCGGCGGCGCAACGACGCAGCGGTTTTGGTTAATAATTAGTTGGGCACCTGAGTCTGTTTTCCCAAGGTTTTTGCCCATGTTTGATCTTTGTCTTTATTGTCCAACTGACCGTCAAGGGTAAAATCTGCCGCGTCATAGTTCGTGGGTTTTCCCGCATTGGGTTCCCAAAAGCCATCTAAATCCTGATCTGTGATAGTCTGGCTGTAATCGGCATCGCCCCCCATCATACCGAAAACACCATTGCCCAGATCTATCAAGGCATCGGTACCTCCGTAGGCTTGCGAAGCGGAGGTTGTAAAATCATATCTTGCAGGGGATAATCCGCCAATAGAAACCGCCGACATTACGCCGAGGTGATTCCGTTGCCAGATAACAAGATAAATATTACCCGTTACCTGAATATCATACTTTAATTCGGGTGTAAAATTATAGGGGTCTATCGCTACTCCGTCATTCCTCAGCAATAATGCACGCTGCATCACAATGGTGCCGGAAGTGGCGGTTTCGGGTCCGCCGGAAGTTTGCCGGAGTTCGACCAAAACCCAGTCAACCACATCGGAAGGGATAGAGGGTGCGGTTTCGCTACCATTATAATTCCACGGCGACATATTGAACGGCTGGTTTAATGGAATTAAACCCAAATCAGATAAATCGGTATTCATATCCGTTCCGTTGTAAGGTCCTTGCAAATAAATTTTCGGGTCAACGATAATACCGCTTTTTACAACAATCGTTCTTGAAGTGTCGCCGCTGCCGATGCAATAGAAATCACCGCTATAAGTATCGGAAACAGGGACTTGCCAGTTCAGGATTTGGGATGTTTCCCCCGTAAAATCCAGTGAGTTCAAAACGGTGTCTTCGAGGTACCACTGAAAAGGGTTACTTCCATTAACAGCGTCAAAACTGACATAGCCATCAATAGGTTTTTGCGAGACAAGATAAATCAACTGGTCTTCTGTGCCGTTCAGTGTAGTTTGGGAATTTGTCCATGTACCATTATTGACAAGATGACCGTGGCAATTTAAAAAAAGATGGTAATTGCTGTTGATGATCGCGCCGTTGTTGATCAACCTGCCTTCGATGGTAAGCGTGGAGTTTGTATTTGTACGGGTGCTGAGCGTATCGCGCACATCCACATCCCCAAGGAAAGTATCGGCACTGGCAACCGCTCTTACATTTCCGAATAAAGTTACATTACCCGAGAATGTGATATTCTCAAAATCGGAATAATCGTTACCTTCAAATTCAAAGTTATCGCCGCTGAGGGTGCCATCGTCCAAATGAGCATTATTCGTTGAGGTGCCGAGTATGGAAAACCGTTTTTCATCGGGCATCGCCATTTCACTGCCATTGAGGTCAACATCTGTTCCGAGAAAAACAATATCGTTGGTGGCGGTGATAAGCCCTGTCCCTGCTTCGGCTTCGAAATAATTTCCCGAAAACAATTTTCCGCTGCCCAATGATAAAGTGTGTGGTCCTGTACTTGTCAGGTTGGTGTGAGAAATTGACCAAATCCCATTATTGATAATATTTCCCGTAACATTGAGGGTAAAAGTATAGTTTGGATCTGTAACAGTGTCGTTGTTGGTAATATTTCCGGTGATGGTGGTAGAAACATTAGAATTAACATAATTCCGCAAAAAGGCGTTATTGATTATTTCGCCCGAAAATTCGATACCATTATTACGCAATTGGATAACCCCTTCAAGAGTAACATTATCAAGCAATAAATCTGAACCAATATAAGCATCGTTTTCCATAAACAATGTCCCGTAATTAAAATTTACTTCCCCATCCTGTATGTACCCACCGGACAGACTGAGCAATGAACCCTTTGTGGCAGGCATTGTCAATGTACGCCCGTTAAGGTCAATATTGGTTCCTTCAAATGTTATATCGCTAAGGGCGGTAATATTTCCTGTGGTATCAGCCGCATTAAAATAATTTCCCGAAAAGATATCGCTTGCACCTTGCGATATAGTATGGTTGCCGCTGCCCGTAAGATTTGTTCGATTAATCGACCAAACCCCATTATTGGTAATATTCCCGGTTACATTAAGGTAAAAGTTATAATTGGGATCGGTAATAGTATCGTTGTTGGTAATATTCCCGGTGATGGTGGTAGAAATATTAGAATTAACATAATTCCGCAAAAAGGCATTATTGATTATATCGCCCGAAAATTCGATACCATTATTACGCAACTGTACAACCCCTTCAAGAGTAACATTATCAAGCAATAAATCTGAACCAATATAAGCATCGTTTTCCATAAACAATGTCCCATAATTAAAGTTTACTTCCCCATCTTTTATATATCCGTCCGATAGACTTAATGTATGACCGCCGTTGGGCAAGGTCAAGGTGCTGCCGTTCAGGTCAATGTTCGTACCCGTAAACGACAAATCCGTAAGCGCTTCGATAGCAGAACCGCTATCGTCATCAATCCAATAAGTACAATCAAAGACTTTTCCGCTTCCGAGTGAAACGTTTTGCAATCCGGTACCCGTAAAATGAACGGCATTACATAGCCATTGCCCGTTGTTCACAATATTTCCGGTGATGTAAATGTTGAAATTGTAATTGGGTTTTGTGATTACGCCATTGTTTGTCAGGTTGCCGTCAATATAGAGGTTGAGATTGCTATTTAGAGGTTTATACAAAGTGTCCTGAACAATGATTTCCCCTTCAAAAAATACCGAAGAACGAAAGATGAATTTTCCCTGAACCGTAAAATCATGGATGGTGGTTTCCTGAACATAACTGCCGCCGGACAGTTTGACAGCATAGGTGTTTCCTATGATTTCAACGCCGTTGAGGTCAATGACCGTACCGATAAATTCAATATTGTTCAAAAGGGACAAGTTGCCCGTAGTGTCGGCTGCTTCAAAATATGTACATTCAAAAACATCTCCCGCATCGCAATATACTTCGTGCCCGGAGTTTCCGGTAAATTTGATACGAAAATTGTTTACCAAACCATAATTATCGAAATTACCTTCAAGGTTAATTGTTAAGGAATAAGAAGTGTTGTTTTGAATCGAACCGTAATTGGATATGTTTCCGTGCACCAATAGTGTCTGGTTAGAATAGGTGCGGTTTTGCAATACTGCGCTGTTTTCAAGGGTCAGGTTGTGGCATTCGTGTCCGGCATTATATACAATGACGGTACTTCCGCCGACAATAACCACGTCATCGGTGGGGCCGGGGACTACGCCTTCCTGCCAGGTGGTTGTTTCATGCCAGTTGCCCCCTGTGGGCATAGAGTGGATTATTGCTGCATTTAATCCCGACACGCCAATGGTCAGGAAAAATATTACCGTTAAAAAATTGATTAGTGTCTTCATATTATATATTTTAAAAGTTTTTACCAAGTTCCATGTTCGGTTACCTCACCATTCTCATATTCCCAGTACTCACCATGACCGGCCGTATCCCAAACAGCCTTGAAAGAAAGACCGAAATCATTGCCTGTCCATTCATAAAATTCAATGGTACCGGAATTGTCAGGATTTGAAGTGATTACTATTTTGGAATCTTCGGGAAATTCAACAGTCAAAGTATAAACATTGTTATCGTCTGTTGTCCACGACATTGTAAAAGCAATATCTTGCGTATCCCAATCATATATAGTAAAATTACCGGCCTTTCCATCAGACGATTGCCATCCGCTTATATAGGTGAAGTTTGTAAAAGTGTTGCCATCCACAACACCTGTTATTTTCATATTCCAATCGCTTCCTTCCGAATCTTCATTGATTGTCAGGGTAATAGTATAGGTCCCGGATTCATCATTGACATCCCACGAATATACCCAGGGAGGCCCGTCACCGTTAGTTGATTTAAAGCCGGATGATTTTCCGGGAGGTGTCATATAACCACCGGCCATATTTGCAAAGCTGTTTGCCATACTAATATACATTGCGGCTTCCTGAGCACCGGGATCCGAAGATTGTATAAGTGCGTCCGGCGGTGTAACGGTCTTACCCGCATAAACGGGAGGATCTTTTTGTGGTGAAACATTTGTTGTATCATCATCTTTTGAACATCCACCCAAAAGCATGAATAAAATGACGATAGCAGCCGAAAAAAGTAAATTTGTCCTTTTCATTGTTTTTAAATTTAAGTTCATATACCTATTTTTTTCATTGTTTGCATTTTCCATCTTTAGCTAAAAAAATCATCACAGGCAAAAATACATTCACAAAAGGCGTAAATAAAATATTACGGGTATGCAAAAGGTTATATTGACGGTTTCAAAAGGTAGCAAAATTCACAATCCACTGTTTCTCTGAGGATTACAAGAGGCAAAAAAAATGATTTTTCATAACAAACCGACAGTATTTTATTTAGGAACCTGCTCGGGAACATTCAGGTTATCCGTCCAGACATCATTTTTATCCTTGTTTTCAACCTGATCTTTCAGGTTGAAATCGGCATTTAAATATCCTTTTGTACCGGCTGCCGGTTTCCAGATGATATCTTTATCATAACCGGTGATGTTTCCATCTGCATTCCCATCGCCGCCGAACATTTCAAAGAGAGGTTTACAGGAGAAACATCGAGATAAAAGGCTATGTCCTAATTTGTCGTACTGAAAATATTATTAAAAACAGTGTAATGTTTTGTATAGCTTATCAGAATTTCACCTTTGAAATCATTGATCGAATCGTTTTGATAAGCAGTATTGTTTTCTATGACACCGCTTCACGGTTGGTCAAGCAGAGGGTCGGGGCAAACCTGATAAGAACCAGTATAAAAAAATACCGGGCAGAATTAAACCTGTCCGGCAATCATCTGCGAAGATGTTTAAAGAACGATTGATTTCTCACGCGGCGGCGCAGCGACGCAACGTTTATTTATATCTGCTACTGAAGCAGATGAGACTGAGACTAATAGCAGTCACGCAGCGGCGCAGCGACGCAACGTTTATTTATATCATTGGGGCACCTGCCCCGAATATGCCCCGTTCCCTGCCCACGTACCGTTTTTGTCCCGGTTGTCCACCTGAACGTCCATATTGTGGTCGGTGGCTTTGTAGCCTTTGGTACCGGCATCGTTTGCCCAGAGGGTTTTGTCGGCTGCGTCAATAGTGCCGTCGGCATTGGCATCGCCGCCCACCATTCCGTAAACGCCCGTTGCTATCTCTTTATACCCTGCACCTCCATTGTAAACCTGTGTTATTGCCGTAGTGAAATCGTATGAATAAATGCCGCCTGATACGGTTACCGGATTTGCCGACATAATGGCGAGATGGTTTCTGTGCCGTATTACCACGAACAGGTTGTTCGATACGGATTTTGAGATGAACGTCAGTACGTTTGTACCTGCCGTATCAACAATTTTCCCATCATTCATCAATAATGCAGCTTGTCTCGCAATTACGGTTTCAGGGGTTGCCAATGAAGCCTCGGTTGTATCGCGCAATTCAATCAATACCCAATCCACCGTTCCACTGGGTATTGATACTACCGATTCAGTCCCCTGATAATTCCAAGGGGCAACATTGTACGGTTGGGCTAACGGAAAGGATTCCAAGCCTGACGAGGGGTTCATTTCCGTTCCGTTAAAAGGTCCTTCAAGAAAAACTTTCAGGTCGAGCAATATTCCGGTCAATTCATCGGCACCTATTTCAACTATGAAATTAACAATTCGGTTTTCCCCGTCAATATCCGTTTCGCCAGTTGCGGGAACATAAGCAGGATCACCATTATCTACAGCTTGGGATGTGTTTTGTAAATGAAGGTCGGGAGTCGGCAAAAGAGCCGAAACAAATTGCGGGTCACCGAAAATGGAATGTGCAGCTTGCCCCGTTCCGTTCCGGAAATATGAAAGCCCCATATAGGTTGTTCCGTTCCAACTAAACTCCAGAGAAATATTTCCCCCCGGGCAAAAATAAAGGTTGTAATCCAAAAAAAGGTTGACCGGAGCAATATCAAGATAAAAAGCTATGTCCTGATTTGTCGTACTGAAAATATTATTAAAAATATTGCAATTTTCGGTATAGGTAATCAGCATTTCCCCATTGTAATCACTAATGGAATCGTTTTGAAAAAGGGTATTATTGTTTAAAGTACAGGATTCAATTTTTCCCGAACCTGCCGGATAATCAAAACCACCGAAAGCAATACCGGTAATCCGGTTATTGTATATCATGTTGTTTTTAACGATAATCCCCGATGCCGATTTACCGGTAATTTCGCATCCAACTTCAATACCATAATCGTTTTGATAAGTAGTATTATTTTCGATTACTATATCTTTTGCACCGTCAACATAAATGCCGCCCGAAGCTGCGTATGGCGAACGACAATTATAAGTTTGATTGTTTTTAATGACACCGTTTCGAGGTTGGTCAAGCAAAGGGTCGGGGCATACCTGGTAATGCCCTGCAGCAACTATCCCGATGTTGGTTATGTCATGGATCAGATTGTTGCTAATATCAAAACCGTCCACATTCCCATCAATTGACAATGCCTCGCTAAACCCCGGACGGCAGTTGTAAATTTCGTTTCCGGTAATCAGCAAGCCTGAGATAGCCGTTGTTTGCGTTCCGTAAACTATCAGGGGCTGACTATTTGTGTTTTCATTAACGGGAGCATTTGGGTCGGATGAAAAATAGATGTCGTGTATTTTATTGTTCTTTATTGTAATGTTTTGGCAATTTCCCGAAATCAAAATCCCCTGTGCATCGAGTTGCACATTATTGGCGATTTCGAGCCCTTGGATGGTAATATCGGATTGATCGGTTATTTCCATAATTGCATCGGAATAGGTCAGTCCCGTGCCGTCAAGGATGGCATTTTGATTTGGATAGTTTTTAATTAAAACACCTGAAACCGGAACAATCACTTTTTCATTGTAAACCCCTGCCATGATTATCAAGGTATCGCCCGAAAAAATATGGTCAAGGCCGTATTGCACTGTCAGCCAAGGATGGGCTTCTGATCCGGGATTTGCATTATTGCCGCTTGTTGAAACATAGTGGGATTGACTTTTGTGAAATTCCGAGACATAAGCATAAACGGTATTATCGGGATTGGGATATAAATTCCAATCGGAACTGAAAATCATTTTTGTGCCGTCGGGGCTGACGCTTGCTTTTGCATAACTGTCGTATGACGAAAAAGATGACCGGGCATGTCCGAAGTGGCGTATCGTACCGCTTCCGTCTAATTTTACGGCAAATATTTCCGTGTCGTAATAAAATCCGTTCCCGTTGCCGCATTCATTTATTTGTGCCGAAACATAAGCCCATCCCGGGAGATTAAAATTCCTACCCGAAACATGCCCGGCAATACTGGGGTTTTCGTGGGGCCAGCCGCACAATGTCGCATCGGTTATCAAATCTGTAAAATGATTATCGGACAACCTTGTCATTGATAGCGGAATTACCTGCACGATTACCTCATCACCGTTGGCATCAACGGCAAAATCGGCGTGTTCGGTATTGTTCAGCAAAACCTTGACAAAATTGAAATCAAGGTCATATAATTCTATTTTATCGGTTTCATAATTTGAGACTGCGATATAATCACCTGAAGGGGTTATGGATGCCCAGTCGAAGCCCCAGCCGGGAAAATGCCTGCTTGCCACTACGGTATCAAGTTCAATATCGTAAAGCGAAGCCCTGTTCCCGACGTTAAAGCCCTGAATGGCCGTATCGTTCGTAATAACGACATATTTGTCATCTGCCGAAATATTGCCTTCGTAGGGGCCAATTGTAACAACATAATTGGGAAAGTTTTGTAACGTATCAATTTCTTCAGTTTCAATATTTATTTTCAAAAAATTATCCCCCCAACAAAAATACCGTATGTCGGGATCGGTATTTGACCACCGGCCATCGTTGAAATATCCTCCCTGATAGGCGTTTGCGATATTTTTGTAAATGGTGTAATCATCGGCGTTAAGGATATGCACATAGCCCACAAGGATTTTGGACATATCGGCGTTCCACGATTGGATTTTCGCATATTGCGGCATCAAGGCTCCCGCGCCCGGCGGTACACCAAAAGCAAGCGTATCGCTGATACGCGTAATATCAATATTGCGGGCGGTATCCCGGACTGCCTGCAAATAGGCCGGCATCGGCAAGGCGGCAGGTGCTTGCGGCTCCCAGATGGTATCGGGTGGGAATTGCGCGAAAAGATTGTTTATCGAAAGTAGAAACACGAATAAAAGATACTTTGTCATTTTTTTTGTTTTATGATTATATTTTAATTTGTAAAAACGCTCTGTGTTAGATTTTATTCCGGCACCTGGCATTCCTTCCCCTCATTCGGCAACCAGACATCATTTTTATCAATATTATTCGATTGTCCGTCCAAATTTAAGTCCGAATTAAGGTATCCCTGTAATCCGGTTTCGTCTAACCAAAAATCGGCAAGGTCAGAAATATTAATGGAATTGTCACAATTGGCATCCCCGGCATACATACCATAAACACTCCCAAGGTTTTTCTGTGCATCGGTTCCATAGGCCTGCCCGGCTGGCGTTGTAAAGTCGTATGTATAAATCCCTCCCGATTCCGTAAGCGGATTGGCTGTCATAACGGGCAAATGGTTGCGATGATATATGACCACAAATAAAGATTGATTGACAAAATGATTAAACGATAAAACAGATGACCCGTCGGTATTTACTATCCGACCGTTATCGGTTAGAAGCGCAGCCTGACGTGCAACTATTGTTTCGCCGGTAGCAAGGGATGCACTTGCGGCGTTGCGCAATTCAATCAATAGCCAATCCACAACACCCAAAGGCATTTCATTAACACTTTCCGTACCTTCGTAATAATAATTTGCCGAAGGATTATTGTCAAATGGTTGCGACAAAGGAATAAACTGCCTCAGATTCGTATCCATCGAAGTCCCGGTGAAAGCCCCTTCGAGAAACACTTTTAAATCAAGATAAATCTTTTCATAGCCGGTTGTATAGGAGACCTGCCAACCCGGCCGGTTTGTATTCCAGTCGGAATGAAAGTGCAGTAGCATCGCGCCTTCCGTGGAAGTTATGTCAGCCGGAGAAATGTTCCCAGTCAGTGTTGCGAGAAGATTTTCGGGAGCAGGATTTTCACCTTTGTAAACATATAGAAAATCCCAGTCCTTTTCGGTGTTAAAATTATCGAAATGGAGAGTAATACTGCTTGCCGTATCGGGCTTTATCAGCCAAAAGCAGTCGGCATTGTCAATATAATTCGAGCTTCCGCTTCCGTCGTCAAAAGTGCCTGTGGAGTCGGTCAACAGGGAAACGCCGGAACAAGAATAACCGTTTCGCAAAGTTGTAAACCGCAGTTCCCATCCAGCATCGGTAACGGAGTCATTTGTAACAAACCTGACAAGAGCCTTGTTGCCGGATGTTTGAATTACGGGCGGCAATTTGTGCCCGGAAAAACTTCCCAGTAAAGGTGCCGTAATATTATCACCGTCGTAAATGTTTACAAAATCGGCTTTATACTCAGTCGAAAACCGGGTGAACATCAAGGCCAACGATGTGGCATCTTCAGGTTCAATGAGCCAGGAAAATGTTTTCCCCGGCAGATAATTCTCTTCGTTACTTCCATCATTAAATATTCCGTTGTAGGAATAAAATGTTGCAGTTCCGGAAACCGTATCGCTATTGGGTTTTATATTTACTATAGCCTGCTGGATAACAGGGAGTTCGTCAAAGGTTTTATAATAGCCGTTTAGGTTTCCGTAGCCCCAGTTAAAATGAAAATAGTCGTCGTCCTGATATCCGTCCATAACAACGAAATGGCCTCCCGAACCGGAAGATATCTCGTAAAAAACAGGTCTTCCGTTATCAATCTCATTTTTCATAATATCTCTCCAAACGGTATCGGCAAAATCGGCTTTATCAAGATACTGTGATTGTGAAGAATATTTGAAATAGTTGGTAAAAGCATTTCTGATATTCCACTCATCGGAAGAGGATGCAGCAGGTCCGTAAACCATATTCACTGCCACACCACAATGAAACATCAATTGGGCAACGGCATTAACCTGTACGGTATCACTTGTGGAATAGAGTTTGGGAGGCATATTTTGCCAGTCGTACCAAGTATTTTCAAAATCGGCGGAAATATTCCCGTAAAGAGGACTTTGATAAGAATTGCCGCCATAACCGTGAGCGGGAAATTCCCAGTACTTCATTATCATAGCCATTGCGGTTGCTCCGCAGCCTGTTCGTGCGTGGTAACAATTTCCATTGGAATCAACGGGACACTTAGCATTATAGTAACAGGCTTGTCCCCAGGCAATTGTAAGAAGCGGACCAACTCCGGTAACAGATTTTCCCGAATCACCTTTTAACAATTTATTCCATTCCGATTTGATCTCAGACAAACTTTTCCCATTAGCTCTTGAAGCCGAAAACCCCTTCATCCAAAGACGGAATGCTTCATTATTATTGTCATTATCAAAACTTCCCGAGAAGGAGTATCCCGGAACCGGAGGCAAATCATCATCCCCCGAAACAATAATAAATCCATCATTGTTTTTCAGATTGAATACAAAATAACCGTCACTGGCAATTGCGGAAGAAAGTTCTCTTTCAAATGTTTTATTCTTAGAAAAACATAATTCAAAAAAATTCCGGGCAATTTTATGAGCTTTTGCAATGGGGACGCTATCTGAATATACTTGTGACAGCAGCATCAAAAGTAGTATGAATAAAGAGAAAATTCTTTTCATTTTCCTGGAGGATTTCTGTTTTCGGCAAAGATATAAAAAATCCCCGCTTTGAAATAAAGCGGGGATTAATTCGGATATTATTCCGGATGTCAAGTCCGGTTTTGCGAAGATGTATACTGGTTCTTGACATGTTTGCAAAAACAAACCTTCTTAGAACCAGTTATACTCGAAAGAAATCAACCAATAAAGTTGCAAACCTGATTTCTTTCGGTATAAAGAACGTCCGGCCGTCACAGGGAAAAAGCCCTGCCCGGCTTTATTTTAATCGGGCACCTGTGAATTTTTACCAACATTGGGTACCCATAATTCATTTTTATCCTGATTCATCACCTGACTATTCATATCAAAGTCACCTGATTTATAACCGGTTCGACCAACCTGTACGCTCCAGACATTACTTTTGTCAGCCGTTTCGACTTTTCCGTTGGCATCACCGTCGCCTGCATACATACCGTAAACGCCACCCAGGTTTTTCTGTGCATCTGTTCCGTATGCCTGACCGGAACCTGTGGTGAAGTCCCAGGAATAAGTATCTCCAACATTTGATAAAGGCCCGGAAGACATAATTGCCAAATGGTTTCGGTGCCAGACAACTACATAAAGGTTTTGAGTAATTGTTACATCAAAATGCAACATACCCGAACCATCGGTTTTAACAATATTCCCGTTTTTCAGGATAAATCCTGCCTGCCTTGCAATTCTTTTTCCGCTCGTCGCCGTTGAGGCCGGTCCGTTTGTTTGGCGCAATTCAACCAACACCCAGTCAACAACATCCGTATTGGGAATTGATGTTACATATTCCGAACCTCCATAATACCATGGCGACCCTGAATAGGGATGATTTAAAGGAATCATATTATTACTGTTCAATGCTGTACCCATCTCTGTTCCGCTGAATGGTCCTTCAAGAAAAGCTTTCAAATGAAGATCAATGCCTGCTGTTGAAACATTTACGGTCATTTTGTCCGAGCCTGTACATCCAACATCATCAGTTATTGTCAAAGTATATGTTGTTGTAGAAGGCGGATCAGCAATGGGATTCAAGATGTTCGGGTCTGACAGCCAGGTTGTTGGTGTCCATTGAATGATATAAGGTGGTGTGCCTCCTGTTACGGAACCATTAAGTTGAACCGAACCTCCGGGTGTAATAGACTCGTCATTTCCCGCATCTACTATTATAGCATTGGCATTAATGGATATATCACCGGTATTAAATGCCGTGGCAAATATATTTCCAAAAGGGTCGCTGTATTCACAATTACCCGGTGTTTGCGTATCCCAGGTAAGTGTTGTCGAAATACCGGCATCGGCCTTGAAATTGTATTCTATCAATGTTCCAAAACCTATGTCTGCCGGATCTGTAGAAACCCAACTGAGAATAACCTGTGTAGCTGTCGCATTTACAATTAGCATCCCTCCGTTTAACTCGCTGTTCGGCGACTGGTATCCCTCAAAAGTTAGTTTTGTATTATCATAATTCAGAACCAGGGAAATGGCCCCAACATTATTGCAATTACTTACGGTTATCGGAACGGTAATATTTCCCGTACAGGAATTTGTAATATCTCCGGCAGAAGTAATTATTATGGGAGGTGTCACATGTAATATTGCAGCACCTGAAAAAGCCGGTGGCGAACATGTGCCCGACACCCTGCACCTGTATTGATAATCATCCATTGTTTGTCCAACGAGACTGATTTGCAATGTGGGAGTATTTGTCCCCGAATAAGGGCCGGTGTTTGTCAGGTCTACCCAATTACTCCCATTATCAATGCTTTCCTGCCACTGATAGATCAAGCCTGTTCCGGAAGCCGAAACCGTAAATGTGGTGCTTGTTCCTTCGGGAGCCGTTTGATTTACAGGATCGCCGGTTATCACGGGTGGTTGATAGACAATTACATTACCGTTAACATAATTATCAAAAATAATGTTCCCGTCAATGTCGCTGAACTCACAGGCACCTTCATCAGTATTATTCCAGGCAAGCGTACTGCTTCCTGAAACTCCGGTAAAAATCAACTCCAATAGCAAATCGTCACCAATCGTTGCCGGAGTAGTAGATGTCCAGGTCATGTAAACTTTTCCATCAACTGCATTCAAAGCAAAACCTCCACCTGACAAGGCGCTGTTTAACGATTGGTAATTATCAAACGTTAAAATAGTCTGATCAAAGTTTAGTGTTAAGGAAAAGGCTGCAACATCTATAAAATGGGTTACATCTATAGGAACGATTATGGATCCCGGACAGTCGGAAACGTTTCCTGCTATAGCTGTTATCTTTGGCAGAACTGTCAACTCTGCAGGATTGGAAATGGCATCGGGAGTACAAGATCCACTCACAACACATCTATACAAATAACCGCTCATCGAAAGGTATGTATTGAAAATGTTTAGTGTTGCATTTGTAACGCCACTGTATTGGCTTCCATTACTCAGGTCTGTCCACAATCCACCCTCATCGGTACTGATTTGCCATTGATAATGAATTCCCGAAGCTACTGCTGTCACGCTAAAGTTAGTTCCGGTATTTTCCGGTACCAGTTTATCAACAGGTTGGATATTGATTTGCGGTACCTGAAAAATAGTAAATGAATTATTCTCAAATACCGAAACAATTTCATCCGCATTCAGATAGGTGTAAACACAATTACCCGGTGTTGTCAAATCCCAGGTCAGGTTGCTGCTTCCTGCTGTTCCGGTAAACCGGATTTCGACAAGCGTTGTATCCGTTCCGAAAGTTACGGGTGAAGTCGTTGACCATGACATATAAACCATCCCGCCAACTTCATTACAAACAAAATTTCCGGGTAATAATGAATTCACATTCTGATAACCCGAATAGGTCAAAGTTGAAGTATCATAGCTAAATGCCAGGGAAAGGGAAGCTACATCCGTAAAATTGGATGTCAGTATTGGGATTGTAATATTTCCCGGACAAACGTTCTGTATATCAAATGATGTTATCAGCGGTTGAATTACGGTTAGTGTTGCCGCATCGGATGTAGCAACAGGGCCGCAGGTTCCGCTAATCTCACAACGGTACATAAATCCGTTCATATCCAATGTTACATTATTAATATGAATTGTAGCTGAGGTTGTGCCTGTTGGAACCCAGGTTGATCCACCATCCGTACTTTTGTACCATAATCTGCTTATATTTTCGGCTACGGCATTCACGCTAAAGCTGATATCATCTCCCACAAATGCAGTAATATCACCGGGAGAATCAATTATCTCCGGTGCCTGATAAACAGTTGCCGTACCGTTTGTATAAGAAGAAGGAAGAATATTTCCGTTTAAGTCGCTGTATTCACAATTACCCGGTGTTTGTGTGTCCCACGTCAGGCTGCTGCTTCCTGTAACCCCCGAAAAACGGATGTCCATCAGGGTTCCGCTACCTATATTGGCAGCTGTGGTCGAAGCCCAACTTATTATTACCTTGTTACCGATCCGGTTCACAACAAGTAATCCTGATGTTAAGTCCGTATGAACGTTTTCATAATTCAAATAAGTAAGGACTACCGTATCGTATTGAAGGGTCAGGGAAATGGCTCCAACGCCGCTGCAATTAGTCACCGTTACAGGAACCACAATTTCCCCGGGGCACTCCGAAGGCGACCCGGCTGTGGTGTTTATCGTTTGACTTTGCAATAAAACCGGCCAGGTAATTATGAAAAGCACCGAAATGAATATTTTAAATTTCGTTTTCATAATTACGGTTTTTAACGTGTTACACTCATTTTATTTACCAAACTTTTGTGATTTTCCGAGTTGCTGAATTCCAGTTTATAGAAATAGATTCCCGGCTCCAGTCCCTCAGAATTGAATTCGACGGCATATTCACCTTTTTTCTGCGGACTGTTGACCAATTCGGTGATAATCGCGCCTGTTATGTCAAATACTTTTAAGGTCACATTGCCGAATTCAGGAATTTGATAACGGATTGTCGTTGAATGAGTGAAAGGATTGGGATAGTTTTCACTCAGCCATAATCCTTCCTCGGCGGGATTGTTTATTCCAACCGCCAGAGTTGTCAATTCGGGAACAACAAGCGTTACATTATTGATAACCTGTGCAGTCGGATCGGCAAATTCACTTTCTCCATAAAGCCCAACAAAAATCGGCTCCTGCATAAGACTCAGATCTTTCGCTGTACAATGCACGACAAGCATTTCGTCCCCGGCTTCGTAATTCACACTATTAAGGTCCGCCCAGGCAATCCTGAACAATCCATTATCAGCTGTAAAAATCGCATTACCGGATGTATTTAACAGCTCGGCACCGTTTATTTCCATAAATTCTTCCGGATAGGTTAACCCCAGTGAAACAGCTCCCATTTCTATCATATCCTTAACTGAAATTGTTAAATCAAAATCAGTAAATGACTGGATTATCCGAGATCCTTCATAAACAAGCGAAACATTTTCTCCGTCTTTTTTTGCCGGTACATAAGATGAATTCACATCGCCAAAACAAAGCATTGCAAAATCGTTTACGACCTGATTTCCATTTATTGTCAGGTTCTCGGTATTGTACAACCAGTCACCTGAAGGGAAGGAAGATATCATTCCCGTATAGCGCTTCATCACGAACAGTGCATCCGTACCATTAACAGTCTGGCTGTGATTAACATCCGAAGCAGCCAGTTCCATTCCTTTGAGTGTATCTATATGTGCAAAATGGTTAAGTATCAGCAAAGCATCCGTTGAATTTACACCGCCCCAGCTATCTTCGGGCGTAATGTCCATTGTATAATTTCCAGAAGTAATGGAACCGAATGAATAATGACCGGAAGAACTGGTGTTGGTGCTGGAAATTGGAGTTCCGCCAAAATCAAAAATCTCCATCAGGGCATTTTCCATGGGAGAGGAAGAAGCATTATTATACCATACATTACCGCTTAATAAAGTTGTAGTTCCGCCTACTGAAGGTATTTGGGCAAAGTCTTCGAAAATGACGATCCCTTTGGAAGTGTTGTCATAATAGTCGTAGATCTTTGAATGGATCATAGCCGAATCGGCTGCCCCCCAATAATTATAACGTGCATCAATATTATTGGTTGTATTGTTATAAACTTCATAAAGTCCGTTGCCAAAAAGGTTATTTGTAAAAGCAGGGTCATTTCCAATTACGGGATTACTTGATCCGTCAATGTAAATTCCATTCCCGCCATTGTTGGAAAATGTTGAATTTTTGATTATTCCAATAGTCGAATTATAGAGTTTTAAGCCGTCATTTGCAGCATTTCTTATCGTACAATTTTCCATATTTGGCTGACCGGAACTTTCACAATAGATATTATAGAGATTGGCTTTTTCAACAATGCAGTATTTCATTGAAGAGGCACCTCCCCAGTTATCGTTATAGTTATTGAAGTAAATACCTTCCCAACCACCAATGGAATCATTATACGGCTTAAATGTGATTATGCTGTCTGCATTGCCTTCGGCCCACAGTTCACCACCATGATTGATAAAGCCAAGTTGCAGTTTTTTCCCTGATACAAAGGCAAGTGTTACACCGGGTTCAATGGTCAGCCTCGAATTATTACCCCACTTACCCATCACAATATCGTCCAGTATCAGGTAGGGAACGCCGTCATTATAAATGGTCCTGTCGGCATCGTATGTCCCTCCCGAAAGTGCAATGTAATCAGGATTATTTCCGGTATAGGTATTTCCCGTAAGAAGCGGATTACAGGTCCAGTCGGTATAATTGATTGGGTATGCGCCGTTGTTCTGAAAAAGACAGTTGGTAATCGGAGGGTCCGATTTATAGAGCTTCAGGCCGTCATTTGCAGAATTCCTTATCGTACAATTTTCCATATTCGGTTGGCCGGAACTTTCGCAGGAGATATTATAGATGTTGGCTTTTTCAACAATGCAGTATTTCATTGAAGAGGTACCTCCCCAGTTGTCGTTATAGTCAGTGAAGTAAATACCTTCCCAGCCTCCCTCCAAGCCGTTAGATGGCCTGAAAGTAATTGGATTACCTGCAGTACCTTCGGCCCACAGATCACCACCACAATTGATATAGCCAAGTTGCAGCTTTTTCCCTGATTCAAACTCAAGAATTACGCCAGGATCAATGGTCAGCCTCGAATGATCACCCCACTTACCAATCACAATATCGTTCAATACAAGATAGGGGACATTATCGTTGGTCAAGGACCTGTCCCAGGGGTAGGTTCCCCCTTCAAGTGCAATCCGGTTGATACCATTTCCGGTATAGGTGTTTCCCGTATGTACCGGGTTGGCATTCGGATCCAAAAAGTAATACGGGTATCTTCCGTTGTTAAGGAATTGCGAGTTTTGAACGGTATGCGAGGAGTTTGAGTTTCTAATTCCGTCAACCACTGCATTACGTACAATACTATTACTGATATTAGGTTGGGCGGTACTTTGGGAAAATATATTATAATCGCTGCCATTTTCGATAATGCAATAATCCATTACGGAAACACCTCCCCAGTTATCGCTTTGGTCGGTAAACCATATACCGTTCCAACCGCCACTTGATCCGTTGTAGGACGTAAAAGTGATAAGACTGTCGACCGTGCCGATTGCATAAAGTTCTCCGCCATAATTAGGGGCGCCAATCTGTATTTGGGCACCACTGACCGATTTAACTGTATTGCCCGGTTCAATGGTCAGTCTAACATTAGACATCCATTGCTTAATCCTGACCGTACCTAATAAGATGTAATCATACTTTATAGAATTCCATACTTTATTGGTTGAAGTAATATCCCCTCCGTCTATTGCGATACCGTTGTACGTATTGTTAATTACAGTGGGGTCGCCATTTGGGGGATAAATTGTATTATTGGGTGATGGATAATGCATTCCGTAAAGATTGTCGTGAATCGTTGTAGAACTGTATGTCGGATCGGATGTATTTGAGGTGAAATATACACCTGCAGCACCATTATGCCCAACATCACAGGAGACCAATGTCGGATTGGAATTTTCGAGATATAAACCGTTTTCACTGTTGTATTCAATAGTGGAATACTCAATGTTGATATGTGCATTGTTCAGTCGAATACCATTTCCGTCCGCATTCTTTATGGTACAATGATCAAGGAATGGCTCGTTGGAAGAATTGCAATACAGGTTGGCATTGTTGTCACCGTATCCGGCATTTTTGATAACTACATAATGGAACTGTGACGAAACACCGTTATCACTGTTCGCATCAAAATAAATACCGTCCCATAGTCCGTCATCATCCGTATAACCGACAAACTGAACCGGATTACCCGATGTACCGTTACATATCATATTTGCCTGGCCCACCGTTAAACCCGTTTGAGGAAGGAAATTCCAGACAACGCCTGCTTCAAATGTATGTGTACCCGATGTAAAATAAACATCGCTCGTTACCCAATAAGGGCTGCTGGCTGCATCAATCAATGTTAAGTTGTTCAGGTTGCCCGAAAGTTCCGTGCCCGGTGTCCAGAGTGTCATTTCATCAAATGTCGGAGTTACTGTACCGTCTCCGGTAAATACAACTTTGTATTGGAGATAATGATCGGTAATACCGAGAATAATGGGACTGGTTGAGGTAAGCGCCGACCAGTTGCCCCAATACAGGTCATCTCCTGCCGTCCGGTAGGCAATTTCCGAGTTTGAACCGGAGGGTGTTGAGGTTAAAAATGTCAGTTTTGTAATCTCTCTTTCAGCACCCAGTTCAAAAAACGGATTTGAGACAAAGAAGCCGTTTTTTTCATAATCTGTTGTAATATTAAGTGTTGCATAACGGGAATTATGAATAGGTGTTCCCGAAAGGTTCTCACCTCCGCAATATCCAATCCAGCCGTTGGCGGCAAAAGCCGCTCCGTCTTTGGTTCGGTCGTACATAACATTGGTGGCAAGGTTCCAGGTTAAAGGGGAAGTATTGATGTCGGCATAATAAACTTTGTTGCTCAAGGTACCGCCGCTTTCACCCGCCAGAACTGTTATCAAACCGTTGATAATAACCGAAGAATGATTGCTGATAGTTACCGGCAAGGCAGTTGCAGATGACCACGACCCAAGAGACCCGTTATTTCCCGAGGTGGCATAATAAACGGTATTTCTTTTTGTACCACCGTTTGAAAAACCCCCGAGGACATAAATTTTATCCCCGTAAACCACCATACTATGTCCGTTTCGGGTTTGCGGCAATGAAGTGGCCGCACTAAATGCCGAGAGGGTGTTGTCGGCCAGAACTTTTGCATAATATACATTTGAACGGGCAGAAGTGGCTGAAGAATTATTTGAACCTCCCGCAACATAAATATAACCATTGCAATAAACGGCAGTATGCCCCCAGAGTGTTGCGGGCAGTGTTACAGAAGACGTTTGCCACGTACCGAGTGAACCATCGGAATTTATTTCCGCATAGTAAATATCATCAAAAATGTTGGAACCGTCACGGCCGCCAAGTACATAAAGGGTATTTGTTCCGATAACAACAGCAGCATCCCTCAATCCGACAGGCAGGGGATTTAAAGTTGTCCAGCCACTTATTCCTCCTGACTGCAATGATGCCCGGTAAACCGAACTGGAGTAGCTTATATCGTTAAACCCACCAACAACATAAACATAACGGTTGTTCCATGTGGCCGCCTTATGCCCTTCAAGTGTTTGAGGTAAAACAGTGGTTGTCAGCCAGTTGTTCACATCATCGGCCTGATATGGCAAATAAACACTATCCGATGCCACAGTAAGGTCGTTATAGACCCCTTTGTAAAAATCGGCGTTGAGGGTTTGCGTAAATGATACCTGGGCAAAGATGTTTGTTGAGCCGAGGATCATTAGGGAGATAAATCCCATCAGTATTCCTTTTGAATACCCTTTTGTTTTTTTCTCTAAATAATTTTTCATAATGATTTGTTTTTGTATCCTCCATTCCGATAATTTTCGGAATTAAATTAAGAGGATGGTTATTAAATATGGTTATTAATAAAATTAATTATATACTCTTTTCGTATTTCCGTTACCGGAAGTAATGTGCCATCATTTAGTTCAATATTATTTTCAGTTTTATCGAAAATTTTTGATATAAAATTTACATTTATTATATGTGCTTCGTGTATTCTCAGGAATTGTTGATTTTCTAATTGTTGTTCAATATTATCAATGGATTCATTTATCTCAACTACTTTTTCATTTGTCAGGAATATATTTGTCTTGTTTTTGTGAGCTTTAAAACGGACTATTTCGTTAGCCCGGAAAAAACTAATATTGTCTTTTGAATGGATTTTTATTCTACATTTATCTTCATACTTACTGATAATTTCTTTCAAGATGGGATTTTGGCCTAATGAAATCTCATCCATATATGAACTGAATTTGATATGATTTTTATTCGTCTTTAAAAACTTTTCAATTTTATATTGTATTCCGCTATCGTTTATAATGATAATTTTATCCACAGGGTTAACAATTTTTAAAACCGTACTAAATTAATATGAGGGTACACATTTTTAACGGGCAAATTATTATTCGCCGGGGATGGATTATTATTCGCAGTAAAATAAGAATAAAAACTGGACTACATTCTTTCGAACAGGCTGAAAAGATCTTCTTTTTTTCTGGAGGAAACAGGCACTATGGATTCATCAATCAAAACGAGATGGCCGCCGTCCATTTTATCATATCTTAAGATATGGTCAAGGTTCACCAGATGTGATTGATGAGTACGGTAAAAGCCAATAGGTTCAAGCATCTCCGAATACTCTTTCAGAGGTCTGGAAACAAGTAGTTTTTCGCCGTTTACAAGATGAAAAGTTGTGTAATTGATATCCGCCTCACAACGAATTATATCTTTGACATTGACAATATGAATACTTTCGGCGGTTTTCAGAACTATTTTTTTGATCTTATTGAGGTTTGATAAAAAAGCCGACAGTTTAATCTCCGTCTCCTCTTTCTGTATAGATTCTTTTGCTTTTTCAATGGCGCTAAAAAGATTACCGGCAGTTACCGGTTTTAAAATATAATCGAGAGCACTGAATTTAAACGCCCTGACAGCATATTCCTCATGTGCTGTAATAAATATAATCTTAAACGCTATTTTGTTAAATTTCTTCAGGAGGTCAAAACCTGTCCCGTCCGGCAGGTTAATATCCAGTAAAACGACATCAGGATTTGTTTTTGTAATTACATCAAAACCCGATTTAACATCTCCCGCTTCTCCAATTACACTAACATTATCAGGACCTAAACCGAGAACGTTGATAATTGTCTCGCGTGCTTTCGGCTCATCATCTATTACTACTGTTGTCAGCATTATTCCGCGTTTATTTCGATTCCAAAAATAATAAAAAAAAGCAATACACCAAGAACATTTAGGTTATACCGCGATGATCTTTATAAATAAGGGATATCTAAAACAATTCTTGTACCTGCCGCTTCTCCGTATTTATCATACAGGTCCTTTACGGTCAGGTTAAATTGTTCATAATATCTACTATTTAGCACTTCTATCCTCTCTTTAACAATAGACATTCCAATTGATTTATAATTTTTATCCTTTTCTATCTCTTCGGCCTTTTTCCGGCCAATACCGTTATCCTCGACTACTAACCTTAAATGATTTCCAGTCTTTTTAAAATTTATGAACAAATATCCCTTTCCCCGCTTATATCTTAATCCATGCTCAATGGCATTTTCGATGAACGGTTGTGCCAGCATTGGAGGTATTTTAATCTCTTTACTGTCAATATTATTATCAACCTCAATCTTATATTCAAATTTGTTTCCAAATCTTAACGACTGAAGCTGGAGATAAAGTTCAAAGGTTTTGACCTCTTTTTCGAGTAAAATGGATTCCGCTCTGGAATTTTCAAGAATATTTCTTATCAGGTCGGCAAATTTTGCAATATAATCACCGGCCATAACAGCATCATTATTATAAATAAAACTTTGAATGGCGATCAGTGAATTAAAGATAAAATGGGGATTCATCTGGGAGCGAAGCAGCTTTTGTTCCAGTTCGATGTTCTTTCTTTTCGTCTTCAATTTATTATTCCTGTAGTACAAATATATAGAGGCGGCGACAAGTAGAAAGAACACCCAAAAAGCAATTATCATTCTGTTGCGCTGTGTTATTATTAATTCCTGAACATGATTTTTTTCAGTAAGCAATTCGAGCTGTTGCTCTTTTTTTTCAGTCTCAAATTTGGTTTCAACCTCTCTGATTGCCCTGTATTTACTTTCGTTAAAAATAGTGTCCTTTGTTGAAGAGTAGAGTTTATAAAACTTTAATGCCAGGGATTTATTTCCGAGAGCCTCATATATTTGTGAAATTATTGCATATATATTTTTTAAAACAGGCAGATTACCCGTTTTCTTTGCAATGCTTAGCCCTTCCAGTGCCTTTTCTAAAGCTGAATTATACTGCTTTTGCAGATAAAAAATTTCAGCAATATTTCCGAGTGATTCTGCTATTCCCGGACTATCCTCTTCCTCAAGCGATATTTTCAGTGCTTTGTTATAAAAACCTAAGGCCTCTTTCAACTTGTTCTCTTTTCTGTAGGTGAACCCGATATAGCTGTAACAGTCGTCAAGACCATGTTTATATCCCAATTCACGATTTAGTTCCACCGACCTGTTTAAGTAGTATCTGGCAGAATCGTATTGATGCTTATCCGAAAAAATCGCACCTATATTCAGGTAGGAATCGGCCTCACCTGTTTTTTCATTCTCGGCAAGTGCAATATCAAGCGCCCTCCTGAAATACCCCATAGCTTTATCGGCATCACCCTGCTCATAATATACTTTACCGATATTCAGGTAGCAGGCTTCAATTCTTTTTTTGTGGCCTAATGATTCAAATATTTTGAGTGCCTGCATATAATTTTTCAGAGCAACAGTATAGTAGCCCTTATGATAATATACGGATCCGTTATTAACAAGGCAGGATGCAAACCAGGAAGTGTCACCACCCATTCGGGCATATTCCAATACTTTGTTATCATATTCAAGAGCTTTTTCATACTTACCCTGATTTTTAAAAACAATACCTATCTCGCTCGAACATTCCGAAATCAAATCAAGATCATTTATCTGTTCGGATATGGAAAGTGCCCTGAAATAGTTTTCTAATGCCAAAGGATAGTTGCCCTGATAAAAATGTTCTATGCCTATTTCAATGAGAGCCCTGATCTCCTGCCTTTTGTAAGTCAATACAATCAACTTTGACTGTTCAGAACTACGTTTATTAAACATTTCAAGATTCTTTTCGGCAATGTCAAGAGACTTTTTAAAATAATATATAAGTGAATCGGAAGGGCCGTTAAGAAATTGATATCCGAGCTTAAAGAGTATTCTTATCCTTGCCGTATCGGTTGTTGCATTTTGATATTCGACTCTGAGACTGTCTGTTCTTGTCGCCGGATGTGAAGCCAAAGTATCCATACTCAACATAAAAACCATTATTGAAAGCAGGTAAACGGTTTTTAAATATTTTACAAAACAGATCATTATAATTGATTTTATTGAGTATCAATAATTCTGACAAGAATAATTAGCAAAAATATAAAAAAACGACAAATTACATAAAACAAATCTAACCCTGATTGTTCTACATAGATTTTAGATGTAACGGTCGGGAAATCATAACTAATTTTATCTACCTTTGCTGAAATCTTAATAATAGCAAATGTATTCAGGCAGTCGTTTAAAATATCCGAAGGAACGTTTTATGGAGGAGATGGCCTTTTCTGCATCGAGAAGTGGCGGCCCGGGAGGACAAAATGTGAATAAAGTGAATACAAAGGTTGAGTTGCGATTTAATATCATTGAAACACAACTGCTTTCGGATGAAGATAAAGCCCTTATTTTAAAGAAACTCGGCAATAAGATCACTAATAAAGGAGAGTTGATCCTGACATCTGAAAAATATCGTACACAACTGAAGAACAAGCAACAGGTTATCGAAAAATTTTTCTCAATAATTACGGAAGCTCTCACTCCGCTCAAAAAACGAATACCCGTAAAACCGACAAAAGCCTCAATAGAAAAAAGGCTGGAAAACAAAAAGATACAATCAAATAAAAAGAAAAACAGAAAAACACCTGAAAATGAATAAAATGAACCGATTTGCCGAAATTACGATTAAGCTAAGATGGTTTATAATCATCATCGTGATTCTTTTAACAACATTTTTCGGATACCAAATAAAAAACCTGGAAATTAATTCCGACATTATCAGCTCCTTGCCTGATGATGATCCTAATGCCGTTCTTTTTAAAAAAATCGGAAAGCAATTTGGCGGTAACAATATGGGCATTATCATTCTTGAAGCCGATGATATATTCAACACCGAAGTCTTACAAAATATTGTTGAAATAACCGACACCCTGAAAGAAGTGGCCGGTATCAACGCAGTCACAAGCCTGACGAACATTATTGATATCAAAGGTGGTGATTTCGGGATTGAAGTGGGTGACCTTATTGATGAATACGATTTACCCGACACTCCCGAAGAGTTAAAGGATTTGAGGAAAAGAGTTATGTCGAAGGATATGTATCGCGGCACTATCATTTCGGATGATGGCACTGCAACGTTGATTATTTTTACACTCAGCGACGAAGCTGATCCACAGACAGTTGCAAGAGCTGTCAGAGAGAAAGTCCTGGCAATGGATCTGCCCGAAAGGCTATACTTTACAGGCTCTCCGATGCTGGTAACATACATCTCCGACCTGATGACTTCCGACCTGATTAAACTTTTACCAATCGCTTTTCTGTTAATAGCATTTGTCCTGCTGTTAAGTTTCAGATCAGCCCGGGGTGTAGTGCTTCCTTTGCTGACAGCCGTTATTGCCATTATCTGGACACTTGGGATTATGGGATTGGGCGGATACGAGATGTCAATGATATCAAATAATATTCCCATAATCCTTCTTGCCGTTGGAAGTGCATACACAATACACGTTTTAAACAGGATCAATCAATCAAAAGAGAGAGACAGAAAAAAGGCCGTTATCACAACTTTAGTTTATATTTTCATCCCTGTAATTCTTGCCGCATTAACAACTATGATAGGTTTTGTATCCTTTATTTTCGGAGCTTACCTGACAATGATCAAAGACTTTGGAATTTTTACGGCTCTCGGAACTTTTTTCACTCTGCTTCTTTCACTGCTTTTTGTTCCGTCGGTAATTGTAGCTTTTTCAATAACCAGCAAGAACAAAGAAAAAATTATTGAAAAATCCCGTCATTCAATACTTTCCAACAATATCTTGACTCCTCTGCACACATTACTCTTCAAACATCCCAAATATGTGTTAATCACCTGGATTGTTTTAATATTGCTGAGTGTCGGAGGTATTTTTAAGATAAAAAGGAGTGTGGATATTAAAGAGTATTTCAAGAAGGGAAATCCAACACGATTGGCAGAGGAGATAATGATTGAAAAATTCGGTGGCACAAAACCGGTTTTTGTTCTTTTCAAGGGGGATATGCAAAGCCCGAAAGTGTTGAAGATGATGATGAAGACCGAAGCCTATATGAAGAAAAACAAGGATATTAAGAATACCCAATCGGTTGCCGACCTGATAGCACAAATCAATGAAGTTATGGGCAACGGATATACTGTTCCCGATGACCGGGCAATGATAGAGCAACTTTGGTTTCTGCTTGACGGAAACGACTATATGCAACGCTTTGTGACTGACGACCTTGATGAGGGTATTATTCTTTCGACGTTTCTTTCACCCGATAACAGGTCTAAGAAAGCATTTGCCGACTATATGAATAAATTTATCAAGGAAAACTCCGTCAAGGATTGCCAAATAGCCGTAACAGGAATGCCCTTTATTGACGTTACAATGGACAGGAGCCTCGTTAAAAGTCAATTTGGCAGCCTGACTCTTGCAATTATTTTCGTTTTAATTATTGTGGGATTAATTTTGAGATCTTTCTCAAGCGGAGTTTATGCGACAATACCTATTGTGATTGCAATCACAATCCTTTTCGGATTTATGGGAATTACGGGCATCTCACTGAATATCGGAACAGTACTGGTTGCAAGTGTTGCCCTCGGCATCGGCATTGATTATTCGATACACATAATATCACACTTCAACCATCTTTTCGGTGAAGATCATAATCTGAAAAGAGCTATTGAAGGCTCCATACTGATTAGCGGAAAAGCAATATTGATTAATGCCATTTCCGTTTCTGCGGGATTTCTGGTATTACTTTTTTCTCAAATGGTACCGCTGCAGTACTTTGGACTTCTGATTGCTTTCAGTATGATAGGTTCAAGCCTGGGTGCCTTAACACTACTTCCGGTAATTTTAATTCTTGTTAAAAGAAGAAAGTTGTAAATTTGCAGCCTTATTTAAAATTCAGGAAATGAAGATTATAAAAACAACCGTTTTATTTATTTTAATACAACTGTTTTTCACAGCACAATCCTTCTCGCAGGACGGAACATCAATTCTAAATAAAATGGATGCCGTATTGTCGGCACCAAAAGACAGAACCGGGACAATAGAGATCATTCTTATCAGCAAATCAGGCAAGGAAAAAGTCAGGGAAGCCGAAATGATGCAGCTTGGACGCGACAAGAAAATATATCGTTACACAAAACCGGAATCACAAGAGGGAATAGCCACTCTGTCTTTGCCTGACGGTGTTATGTGGCTCTATATGCCCGCATTCGGAAAACCGAAAAAGATTTCATTACTTGCTAAAAGTCAAGCTTTTAACGGCACCGATTTTTCTGCCGAAGATATGGACACGCGGCCTTATACTGAGAGGTTTACACCAAAATTGATTGAAACCAATGATAAAAGCTATGTTGTTGAAATGATTCCGAAGAGCGATAAATCACAATACTCAAAAATAATAGTAACCATTGACAAAATCAATTATTACCCCGAATCAATGGTTTATTACGACAAATCCGGAAGAAAATACAAGGAGGCGACATATACTTATAAAAAATCAGGCCGTTATTGGTACGCTTCGGAGGTTACAATGAAAAACCTGAAAAAGAACCACATTTCAAAGATCAAGCTCACAAATATGAAATTTGATCAGGGGCTTTCGGCAGATTTGTTTACCGTTGAGAAACTGGTACCCGAAAAAAAAGAAGAAAAGAAATAGACGTAGGATAAATGCATCTATTCCATTTGTGCCTGAATTGCTGTAATGGCAACGGTATTAACTATATCCGTAACAAGGCAACCGCGGCTCAGATCATTAACCGGATGATTTAGACCCTGCAAAACCGGTCCGACTGCAACGGCACCGGATGACCGTTGAACAGCTTTATATGTATTGTTTCCCGTATTCAAATCGGGAAAGATGAAAACGGTTGCTTTTCCGGCAACATCGCTATCAGGCAACTTTGTCCTTGCAACGGCACTGTCAACGGCAGCATCATATTGAATGGGGCCTTCTATTTTAAGACCGGGAAATTCCTTTTTAGCCTTTTCCCTTGCAATCATTGTTGCTTCACGAACTTTATCAACATCGGCACCTTTACCCGATTCGCCTGTGGAATAGGAAAGCATTGCCACAAGAGGCTCTATTCCGAAAGTTTTGGCTGTTATTGCCGAACTAATGGCTATTTCGGCAAGTTGTGCAGCATTGGGGTCGGGATTTATGGCACAATCACCGTAAACCAACACCTTGTCTCTCAGACACATAAAGAAACTGCTTGAAACAATCGAAAATCCGGGTTTTGTCTTTATTATCTCAAATGCAGGTTTTATGGTTGCTGCAGTACTATGAACCGAACCGGAAACCATCCCGTCGGCAATACCTTTCTTGACCATCATCGTACCGAAATAACTTACATCACACATTGTATCGTAAGCCTGCTCCATTGTGATTCCTTTATGTTTTCTAAGATCATAATAGGTTTTCACAAAGTCATCAAGATATTCCGACGACACAGGCTCGATAATCTCAATATCTTCAAGGCGAAGCCCGAGAACGAAAATCTTCTCAAGTATCAGCTTCCTGTTGCCGAGAAGTGTAATATCAACAACATCACGGCGCAAAAGTATTTCGCTTGCCTTCAATATCCTCTCTTCTTCACCCTCGGGCAACACAATACGTTTTTTATTGCTGCGTGCCTTCTGTAACAGTTTGAACTCAAACATCTTCGGCGTCACAATGGTTGTTTTGGTTTTGACAACCTTATCACCGAGTTTAACAACTTTTACGTGTTTGTCGAAAAGACCGAGTGCTCTGTGTATTTTCCTTTCATTATCGGCAGTAAGTTTTGCATGTATTTTCTGAACAGCGGCAGCAGTATCGAAAGTGTCGCTCTTAACACTGATGATGGGAACCATCAAAGCAAAACCTTTAATGAGTTTCATTATCGGATTTTCCGGTTTCAGACCTCCCGTTAGAACAATTCCCGAAATGTTGTCCATAGTATTGGAAGCAACAACAGCGAGAGAAGCAATGATTATATCCGCCCTGTCACCGGGAGTAATAATTAATGTACCGGGTTTAATACGCGGCAGAAAATGTCTGAGATGCATAGCTGCAACCGTAAAACTTCTTACGTGCCTGATAAGTCTGTCTTTTCCGCAAAGAATATCCGCATTCATAAAGTGCGCAACCTCTTTGACAGTCGGTTTACCGAGAATTTCATCATCGGGTATGGAAAACAGCAGTTGATCTTTAAACTGTTTTGTGTGTTTCAGCTTTTTGATTACCTGTTTGCCGATACCTTTCCCGGTGCGGTTAACAATTGTCCCCACAATCCGGCATCCTCTGTCCAGCAATGAATCGGTAGTAATATTAATGGATTGTATTATCTCTTCTGTTGACTTTTCAAAAGCATTGGCCACCACAAGAGCCGGGCATCCG
>JALSSR010000094.1 GCA_026984135.1 Bacteroidales bacterium | reverse complement strand
TATCACAAATCATCCACGATGAATTTTATCCCTTATTCGTATATCTTACAGTAATCCGAATCTCTACGAGGTTCATCTTCTGCAATTTCATATCAACCGACCCATAAAATTTAATCTGCAGTTTCGCATTAAATATATTGATTTTACAGATTATTGGATGTCAGTTGATTGTATTAATACCTGATGTCTTTG
Organism: Bacteroidales bacterium; assembly: GCA_026984135.1. Lineage (GTDB taxonomy): Bacteria > Bacteroidota > Bacteroidia > Bacteroidales > JAADJA01 > JAADJA01. The sequence goes on along the minus strand of JALSSR010000094.1, from coordinate 3,388 downwards.
CGGTTCTTAGTGTCTTTGAGCCTTAGTGGCAAAATAGCGGAAAATTAGCCACAAAGACACGAAGGCTCAAAGGCTCAAAGAAAACGCAAAGATGATTAGTACAAAGGGGGGATAGTTACATCGCAGTCAGCATATCATTTTACACCGGCAATGTTGAAATAAATTTTGAGTAAAAAAATGTCTGTCATTGACAATGGCTTATCTTTGCATCAAATTGTTGAGGGCAGATTCCCTGCCGAATTGGATTATTTCCTCTGCAGGGTGCGCAGGAGTGGAAAATTATTATCAAAATGGAAAGAATAACATACTTTGCGGATGTTCTTTTGCCGTTACCCGTACCGGAACTTTTCACATACAGGGTTCCATATGAGTTGAACGGGTCCATTGAAAAATGGAAAAGGGTGGTTGTACAGTTTGGTAAAAAAAGGATTTATACTGCTGTCGTCGTTAACATCCATCAAACACCGCCAAAAAACTATCACACAAAATACATTCTTTCCATTCTTGATGAAAAACCGGTCATGAATCTTATCCAATACTCTCTGTGGAAATGGATTGCCGATTATTATATGTGCGAGACAGGGGAGGTGATGAATGTTGCTTTTCCTTCCGCTTTAAAGCTTGCCAGCGAATCGAAGATTATTTTGAATCCTTCTTTCAATGGTGATACCGACATTTTGAATGAAAAGGAATATCTGATAACAGAGGCACTTGATATACAAAAGCAGCTCACATTGACGGAAGTCGAAAACATTGTGGAGCAAAAGAGGGTAATCCCCATCATCAAACAAATGATAGAGAAGGGGGTTGTACTTGTTGAGGAGGAGCTTAAGCAAAAGTATAAACCGAAGATTGAAAATTTTGTCAGGTTGTCCGATAAGTTTCAGGAAGAAAAGGAATTGCAAGCACTTTTTGACAAACTGGAGAAAAGGGCATTTAAACAGGTTGAGGTGTTGATGGCCTACATTTCGCTTTCGGGATTTGGAAAAGGAGAGGTGAAAGAGGTGAAAAATTCAGCATTGACGCACGCTGTTGACAATGCTTCCGCAGCAATTGCAGCTTTAGTAAAAAAGGGTGTTTTTGAGTCGTACAAAAGAAAAACCAGTCGTTTGATTAACTATTCGGCTACACAAAAGCCTGAAGATATCGTCTTTAGTGAATATCAAAAGACTGCGATTAAGGAGATAGAAAAAAGTTTTGAAGAAAAGGATGTGGCTTTGTTTCACGGTGTGACTTCAAGCGGCAAAACCGAAATTTACATTAAGCTTATCAATGATGCTTTAAAAGATGGTAAGCAGGTTTTGTATCTTCTCCCCGAGATTGCATTGACTACCCAGATTATCAGTCGTCTGAAAAAATATTTCGGATCGGCAGTTGGCGTTTATCATTCAAAATATAACGAGCAGGAGCGGGTTGAGATTTGGAACAGTGTTCTGGAGAGTGACGGCAACTCGAAATACAGAATTATTCTTGGGCCGCGATCGGCACTTTTCCTGCCATACGACAATCTCGGGTTAATAATTGTTGATGAAGAGCATGACCAGTCGTATAAGCAGTTTACACCTGCACCCCGTTACAATGCGCGCGATTCTGCCGTCTATCTGGGATATTTGCATAAAGCCAAGGTTCTGCTGGGATCCGCTACTCCTGCCATTGAAAGCTATTTCAATGCAAAAACGGGAAAATATGCCCTGATAGAACTTTCAGAAAGATACGGAGGTGTTAGTATGCCTGAAATTCTGATTGCCAATCTGAGGATGGAAACCAAAAGGCAGACAATGAAATCCCACTTTTCATCTTTGCTTATTGACCATATAAGAGATGCTTTGGCGAAGAATGAGCAGGTTATTTTATTTCAAAACAGGCGCGGTTTTTCACTTCGTCTCGAATGCGATACCTGCCATTGGGTTCCGGAGTGTAAAAACTGTGATGTGACCCTGATTTATCATAAGCATAACAATCAGTTGCGCTGTCATTATTGCGGATATTCAAGACGTGTGCCGGAACGTTGTGACGCCTGCGGAAGTACCAACCTTCAGATGAAAGGCTTTGGCACCGAAAAGGTTGAAGAAGAATTGCAAATACTCTTTCCCGAGGTTGTGATCAAACGTATGGATCTTGATACTACAAGGACAAAATATGCTTATCAGAATATCATTTCGGAATTTGAAGACCGGAGAATTGATGTCCTTGTCGGGACTCAAATGGTTACAAAGGGCCTTGACTTTGATAATGTGAGTGTTGTGGGGATACTGAATGCCGACAATATGATAAACTTTCCAAGTTTCAGGTCCTATGAACGAAGTTTTCAACTTATGGCTCAGGTGAGCGGCAGGGCGGGAAGAAAAGCTAAGCAGGGTAAGGTTATCATACAGACATATAATCCCAATCATTCTGTTTTGAAGAATGTTATTGAGCACGATTATTACGGTATGTATTCCTCGCAGATACTGGAGAGAAGGAATTTTAAATATCCTCCTTTTTACCGCCTTATTGAGATTCAGTTGAAACACAAAGACCCGCGGTTGCTTAATGAAGCTGCAAGAGAGTTTGCAATCATTCTGAGACAAAAACTGGGAAAACGTGTTCTCGGACCGGAGTATCCTTTGATATCGAGGATCAGGAATCTTTATCTGAAGAATGTTCTGATAAAACTTGAAAGAGACAATATTTTGAACCAACATAAGAATGATATAAGAAAAGCTATATCGGATTTTCGTACTTTGGGAAATTACAAATCCGTGCGGATTCAGATTGATGTTGACCCGCTTTAGTTTTTATCAAGGTATTTAATCCGTTATGAAATTAAGAACCTGAGTTTAGAATTTTTCATTTACTCCCAGTCCGAAAAGCGAGAAATCGTATTTTACGGGGTCATTACTATCAAATTTCCTCAGATTTTCCGTCAGCTCGGCAACAGCTTTCCAATCATTCTGTTTTCTCGTAAGCAATCCGATACGGCGGGCAATATTTCCCGAGTGCACATCAAGGGGGCAGTATAATTGTGACGGTTTTAAGCTCTTCCATATTCCGAAGTCCACTCCTCTGCCGTCATTTCTAACCATCCACCTTAAGAACATATTGATGCGTTTTGCCGATGAACCTTTCGCAGGATTGGCAACATGTTTTTCCGTCCTTATTTGATGTTCAGGCTCAAAAAATGTTTTGCGAAATCCCGAGATTATATCCCCCATATCTTTTTGCCGGTTTACTGAAAACGCCGCTTCAAGTCCCCCTTTTTCGGAGTAAATAAATTTCAGTGCTTTCAGGAAATATCTACAGTCCGTGCCGTTAAAAGTCCTATGGACAAAAGACTCAAAAGGACGCAGGTCTTTTTCAGTAAAGTTTGAAATGAAATCATAGGGTACAAAATCCATCATTTGCATCA
>JALSSR010000093.1 GCA_026984135.1 Bacteroidales bacterium | reverse complement strand
AGCGAATGGAGTGAGGTGGCTTCCCCCACATCTAAAACTCTTGCAGATGTTTTCTTTACGGATGCTTCAAACGGATGGGCAGTTGGAAAATCAGGAAAAATCCTTCATTATGACGGTACGGATTGGACTGAAGTTGAAAGTTCCGTTAATTTTGACCTTGAGTCGGTATATATGCTGAATTCAAACTATGGTTGGGCTGCCGGAAAAGACGGAGGAATTGCCTCATACGACGGTAATACCTGGTCACCAACAGCAAGTGGAACTACAAACAAATTATATTCGGCCTTTATGCTTGATGAAGATAATATTTGGTTTGCCGGCGATGAAGGTACAATTGTATTCTGGACAGGAAATGGCTTTTCAAGTCCGGTTGCCTTTATTAGAACAACAACTATTGATAGTACGGAAGTTGCAATGGATCAACTTTTGTTTAACACAAAATATTACTGGAGAGTCAGAGCAAGACATGATCTGGATACTTCATCCTGGTCCGCTGTCAGAACCTTTACGACTATTGATAAAGTCATATTATCAGAACCTGCAAATAATTCCACTGATATGATGCTGGATGTTCAGCTAAAATGGCAGGCCATTTCAGGTACTTTTTCATATATCTATGAGGTGTGTCGTAATCCTGATTTCTCAATACCCTGTACCTCTTTTTCAGAAAACAATCAGGTAAACGCTCAGGGTTTAAGGTATGACTCAACATATTACTGGAGAGTGAAAGCAGCTCATACAAAAGACACAACCGACTGGTCGGATGTATGGAGTTTTACTACTATTAATACCGTATTTCTGGTTAGTCCTAATAATGGCGATACAACATCGGCACTACCAGTCTTTGAGTGGGATTCCTTAACCGCCACTGATGGCTATGTTGTTGAATACGACTTGTCCGACGGCTTTGAAAATGCTGAACCGGAAATTGTTGATGCCCCAAATACAAAATTCAATGTGGTTTATCCCTTGGATAAAGGCAAAACATATTACTGGAGGGTAAAGGCATTCCATGACGGCGATACCACAGGATGGAGCGAAACACGATATTTCATTACAGAACCTGAAATAGGTATTGAAAGTGTGATAGCTGATAACGGTATAAACATTTTCCCAAATCCTGCAAAAGATAAACTGAATATTTCTATTCAAACTCCGGATAAGATGGAGATAAATTTCAAGATATTAAATCTTCTTGGAGATGAAATAATTAGTGACAGGTTTACTTTCGAGCAGGGAGCCAATATCAGAAAAGTTGATATTAGTAAGATTGATAACGGCGTTTATATTCTCCAACTTAGTAGCGAAGGAAATATCTTTAGCCGTAAATTGATAATTGATAAATAGATTGGAATAAAATTTTCTTTGAGAGCCGCTGTTTTTCAAATAGCGGCTCTTTTGTTTTTTCAGACTTATTTGTTATATCTTTTCCCGAAATTAAAATTAAGGTAGAAGGTGAGGAAAAAATAATTGGGATCATTGAATGCCATTATAGGAACCGGATTCGGGAATACATCAATCTCCGCTCCTATCTCAAGGGATTTGACTTTCGTACTATATGCCCCATAATCAAAATCGAGGCCTAATTTTGCGTGTATCCCAGGATAGACACTTATGTCATCAAATCCTTTAGTGAAAGGTCCCCTACCGTAAATATTATCATAAAAGTGCTCGCTGGGATTATACTTTTCAATTGTTCTGGTATAAACAAAATCAACGTTGTTAGTGTTGAGAATATAAAGATAAACAGGCTTTGCCAGACCAAGCGAAAAACCTCCCATATATACAAATCTAACTTCAACACCACCCCAGTATGGTTTACGGTTTAAAAGGCGATGTATTCCATAACTTGCTCTTATTACAAAAAAAGAATTGAGTTTGCCGTAAAAATAACTTCTTGAATTCGGAAAATAAGGATTGATGGTTCTGATCTGTTTTAATGATTTAATCTCAACCAATTCAATTGATAGCATTCTTTTTTTGAATGCGGTTTTGTTATATCCTTTACTAACCTTTACTCCCCAACCTTGCGAGTGAAGGATAACGCCACCACTGAATTCTTTTAACAACAGGATATTCTTTGTCGAATCAATTGATGCAACTTTCTGAGAATAGCCCTCTGAAGAAAATATCAAAAGAGCCATAACAAATAATATCCCAAACCAAGATTTCATATTCCTTTATATAAAAAAATAAATAGCGTATAAAATTACTATTTATTTTTTAATCAACCCAAGTTGACAACTATATTATTTGATAAAAATATGTTTTGTCAAAGATTTAATGCCTCTGCTCTATTTGAAATTTTCTGGCTTCACCGTAAGCCGGGCAACTTTGGGGAGACCTGCAAGATTCAACGATTAAACCCAGTGTGATTGCTGTTAAAAGTATTAAGACAATTTTTTTCATAATATTTTAATTACGTTCGACAAAGATAAATATTTTTTTATACGCTGCGGTTTTGTATAAAACTTATTTTTGTTATCGCTTATTGCAAAACGTTTGCCATTAATTAAGAAAAATATACTGTATAATATGGAAAAAATTAATCCCGCAATTGATAAAACTTGGAAATCAGAGCTTTATAATGAATTTAACTCCGAATATTTTTTTAATTTAAAAAAGTTTTTAATTACGGAAAAGAAGAAATATACAATTTACCCTACGGGTTCGGATATTTTTTCTGCTTTTAACTATACACCATTTGATAAAGTCAAAGTTATTATTCTCGGACAAGATCCCTATCACGGACCAAATCAGGCTAACGGGTTGTGCTTTTCGGTAAATGACGGTATTCGTCAACCGCCATCGCTACAAAATATTTTTAAGGAGATGAAAAATGATCTGGGAATAGAAATACCCGAAAGTGGAAATCTTGAAAAATGGGCTAAGCAAGGCGTCCTGCTTTTAAATGCAACATTAACTGTGAGAGCCGGACAGGCAGGCTCTCATCAAAACAGAGGGTGGGAGCAATTCACGGATGCCGCAATAAAAAAACTATCGGAAAAAAGAGAGAATCTGGTTTTTATACTTTGGGGAAATTATGCGCGTGCAAAAAAAAATCTTATAGATACGGGAAAGCACTTTATTATAGAATCGCCGCATCCCTCTCCTTTTTCGGCATACAACGGATTCTTCGGTAGCAAACCCTTCTCACGGACAAATGAATATCTGATAAAGAAAGGAATAATACCTGTTGACTGGCGTTTGTAAAAAAGGGCTCTATTCTCCTTCAATCCAGTTAATTATCTTAAATGACATAGGTTTCTCTTTCGGTTTGGCATAACCCACAAGCCGGCCGTTTTCATCAATCATATATTTCTGGAAATTCCATCCCACCTTGGAATCCATTACTCCGTTTTCCTCTTTTGACGTCAGCCATTTATAAACGGGATGCATCTCTTTTCCCTTAACCGATATTTTTGCCATCATCGGGAAAGTGACTCCGTAGTTAGTAGTACAGAATTGTTTGATTTCCTCATTGGTGCCCGGCTCCTGATGCATAAAGTTATTTGCCGGAAAACCGATTATGATAAAATCGTCATCTTTATATTCTTCGTAAAGTTTTTCCAAATCTTCATACTGCGGGGTAAAACCACATTTGGATGCCGTATTGACTATCAAAACCTTTTTACCACGTAATTCCGAAAAATATAATGTGTCACCGTCTATAGTTTCTGCGCTTAAACTATAAAAATCAACACTTTGTGCATTTAATAAAAAAGAAAAAGAAGCGAAAGAGAAAATAAAAAGTATATATCGTATTTGTTTCATAAAGTATTATTATTATTTGATTGTATAAAGATAACCGCTATTATTTTCAATTGTTCAATCAATAACATAAGGATAATAAGAACAATTACTATTTTCGCCAAAGAATTTGAGAAAATGAACAGACAGATATTAAGGCTTGCCATACCGAACATAATCAGTAATATAACCGTCCCTCTATTGGGTATGGTTGATCTGGCAATTCTCGGACATCTTGACTCTGCTGTCTATATTGGTGCCATTGCTCTCGGAGGATTGATATTTAACTTTATCTATGCTGTTTTCAGTTTCCTGCGAATGGGAACAAGCGGATTTACGGCTCAGGCTTTCGGAGAAAAGGATAAGTCGGAGATGATAATGATGTTCGGTCGTTCGATGTTCTTTGCAATAAGCGGCGGATTGTTACTGATTCTCCTTCAATACCCGATAGACCTTTTCAGCTTTTCTGTTATGGACGGCTCGGAAGATGTTAAAACACTGGCAAGACAATACTATTATATAAGAATATTTGCAGCACCGGCATCTTTGGGAATCCTTGCCCTTTCAGGTTGGTTTACAGGAATGCAAAATGCAAAAATCCCTATGATTATTGCCATAACGATTAATATTATAAATATCGGAGCAAACCTTATTTTTGTCTATGGGTTCGGTATGAAATCCGACGGCGTGGCGTGGGGTACGGTAATTGCTCAATATTCGGGATTACTGTTGGGTTTGATATTGCTAAATGCAAAATATAAACGGCTTTACGCTTTTTGGGATAAATCGGATTTTTTCAACTGGCAAAAACTGGGAAGATTTTTCAAAGTCAATTTTGATATTATCATTCGCACTTTGTGTTTGATCTTTGCCTTTGCCTTTTTTACTTCTCAATCTGCCAAAATTGATGATACTATCCTTGCCGTCAACACGGTACTTCTCCAATATCTGTTTGTCTTTGCCTATCTCACCGATGGTTTTGCTTATGCAGCCGAAGCTTTAGTGGGGAAATTTATCGGTGCGGGAAGCCTGCCCGAACTTAAATCCGTTATCAAACGAATATTTTTATGGGGTCTGGGATTTAGTGTTCCTTTCACATTAGTATATTTTATCTTCGGGGATTCTCTATTACTTTTACTTACCGATAACGAAAAGGTTATTGCAGCTGCCTCACCTTACCTTTTTTGGATTGGAATTATTCCTTTGGCAACATTTGCGGCCTTCATCTGGGACGGAATCTATATCGGCGCAACGGCTTCAGCTCCAATGCGAAACACGCTGCTGACAGCTACTTTTGGAGTTTTCCTCCCCTCATATTACATACTATATAATTATATGGGTAATCATAGTCTTTGGATATCAATGATGCTTTTTATGTTAACAAGAGGGTTGATGCTTACTATTTTCCGTAAAAAACACATATATTCAAGAATAAATGTTTGAAAATCTTTTGATAAAAAAATAAAATCATCAATCGTAAATATTTTTAATGTTGTAATTTTGACGCTTTTTTAGTATAAATCAATTATTTAATAATAAAAAAATATAAAAATGGCAAAAAGAACAATAGTTAGTTTACCGGGTGACGGAATCGGAAGAGTCGTCCTCGAAGAGACAATACGCGTATTAGATGCTGCAGGTTTTGATGCGGAATATGTTGAAGGCGATATAGGTTGGGAATTCTGGCGCAAAGAGGGCAATCCTCTTCCCGACAGAACCATTGACCTGCTTGAGAAACATAAGATAGCCCTTTTCGGTGCAATTACATCAAAACCCAAGGATGCGGCTGCCGGAGAACTTGACCCTTCACTGAAAGATAAAGGCTTGGTCTATTCGAGTCCGATAGTCGGATTACGGCAACATTTCAACCTCGATATTTGTATGCGTCCCTGCCATTCCTACAAAGGAAATCCGCTGAATTTCATAAGACGTGGAAAAGGAGATGAGATTGAAGAACCTGAAGTTGATGTGGTAATTTTCCGTCAGAATACTGAAGGACTCTACGGTGGAGTGGAATGGAGCAATCCTCCGGAAAAAGTTTATGACGCCTTGATGACTCATCCCAAATTCGTTAAAAACTTCGGGAAGACTCCCAAGGAGGAGATATCCGTTTCCACAAGAATATTTACCAAAAATGCTACCGAAAGGATTTTGAGAGCTGCCTTTGAACACGCTAAAAAATACGGATATAAATCCGTTACGGTTTGCGAAAAACCAAATGTTATTCGTGAAACATCAGGAATGATGTATAAAATGGCTCAGGAAATTCAAAAATCGGATTATCCGGGCATTGAACTTTGGAATACAAATATTGATGCCCAAATGATGTGGCTTACAAAAAATCCTGAAAATTACGGAGTTATAGTTGCCGGAAATATGTTCGGGGATATTGTTTCCGACGGATTTGCCGGTCTTATCGGCGGTCTCGGATTTGCTTGCAGTGCACAGTTCAATCCCGACTCGGGAATAGGAGTTTTTGAACCCACTCACGGTTCCGCTCCCAAATATGCCGACTATCCTGTCTCTATCGTGAACCCCATTGCAATGATCGAATCGGCTTGTATGATGCTTGATTTTATTGATGAAAATGAAATTGCAGCCAAAATACGTAAGGCCGTTGCCGAAGTCATTGCCGAGGGGAAGGTTCGTACTTACGATATGATGAAAATGAGCGGTCGTCCGGATGTAATCGAAAAAGGTGCTGCTTCAACAACTCAAATGGCTGATGCTGTTATCGCAAAATTGTAATATAAAAATATACAAAGATGAATAATCAAGTTTATGAACTTTGGCCTGAGTTGAACTGGATCCGGAATGAGGATCTGCGAAATAAAACCGCTAAGACCTGGCAATTGGCTCTTGAAAGAAGTGTTCTGACTCCTGAAGACCTGAACAGAATCCCGTTCACACTACTATGCGGTCCCGACCTGAAAGTGACTTTTATGGATCATAAGCGCTCGGTTGTACACATCGCACGTGATGCAGGACAAAAAATCAATGATATGTACCACGGCGAATTAACTGTTGATATGGATGTTCTTATTGCGGGGGCAATTCTTGCGGACGTGGGAAAGCTGCTTGAATATGTTCTTGACGATAATGGGAACGCTGTCCAGGGTACTTACGGAAAATATCTCAGACACCCGTTTTCGGGAGTAAGTCTTGCAGAAGAGGCAGGTGTGCCGGCCGAAGTGTGTCATATAATCGCAACACATGCCGGAGAAGGGAATATGGTGAAGCGTACCACGGAAGCTTACATAGTCCATCACGCTGACTTTATGACTTTCTTGCCGTTTAAGGAGAGGCTGATTGTTTAAAAGAGTTCACGCGGTGACGCAGCGGCGTGGCGTGAAACTTTTTGAGACGAAGAAATACCTCACGCAGCGACGCAACGACGCGGCGAGAAAGTTTGGAAGATTGAAATAAATTCGTGGCGGCGCTGCGGCGGGGCGTGAAACTTTTTGAGACGAAGAAATACCTCACGCCCGCCCGAACGAATGAATTAGTCCATTCGGGCAGGCAGCGACGCAACGACGCGGCGGAAAAGTTTGGAAGATTGAAATTAAAACAGATTCGTGGCGACGCTGCGGCGTGGCGTGAAACTCTTTGAGATGAAGAAATACCTCACGCGACGACGCAACGACGCGGCGGGAAGAATTGGAAGATGGAAATTAATTCAGACTCGTGGCGACGCTGCGGCGTGGCGTGAAACTTTTTGAGACGAAGAAATACCTCACGCCCGCCCGAACGAATGAATTAGTCCATTCGGGCAGGCGGCGACGCAACGACGCGGCGGAAAAAATTGAAAGATGGAAATTAATTCAGACTCGTGGCGACGCTGCGGCGTGGCGTGAAACTTTTCGAGACGAAGAAATACCTCACGCAGCGACGCAACTACGCAGCGGGAAGAATTGGAAGATTGAAATCAAAACAAATTCGTGGCGACGCTGCGGCGTGGCGTGGAACTTTTTGAGACGAAGAAATACCTCACGCGGCGACGCAGCGACGCAACGAGAAGGTTCGGAAGATTAAAATTAAAATAGATTCGCGGCGGCGCTGCGGCGTGGCGTGATATTATTTTGACGAAGATTAAAAACTCACGCAGCGACGCAGCGACGCAGCGGGAAGATTGGCAGACTATATTTAAAACATACTCGTGGCGGCGCTACGTGATAAAACACTGTATATTATGAACTTACTTGTTATTGCTCTTGCTCCGGTTTTGATAATTCTGATATATGTTTATGTCAGGGATAAGTATGAGAAAGAACCCATCGGTTTACTTATTAAAGCCCTTATTGCCGGTGCCTTAGCCGTAATACCGATAATTTTTGTCGAGAGTGCCTTGTCTGTATTCGGAGGGAGCTATACCGGATATACTGCCGTTGCATACACAGCCTTTGTTGTGGCGGCTTTCACTGAAGAGCTTTTCAAATTCATTGCCCTATATCTTGTAATTTGGAAAAACAAGGAATTTAATGAAAAGTTCGACGGAATTGTATATGCCGTATTTATATCACTCGGTTTTGCAGCGGTTGAAAATGTAATGTACGTTTTTCAATACGGACAAAGTGCAGGTATGTCGCGCGCTTTGACAGCCGTTCCCGGACATGCTCTTTTCGGAGTAGCTATGGGATACTATTTCGGACTGGCAAAACTGGCACCTGAAAACAACTCAAAAAACTTTCTCCTCGCATTGATTGTTCCCATATTGTTGCACGGCATTTACGACTTTATCCTTATGACACAGCATAAATACCTCCTGGTCGCCTTTATTCCTTTTCTTTATTATCTCTGGAAAGAAGGTTTTAAAAAGATGAAAGAACATTCCGATAATTCGAGGTTCAAATAATAAATATACCGAGACCGATTAGATTTGCATATTACTTTATTGCCAAAATCATTATAAAAACTAAAGAAATATACATCTTCATCCGGATTTTATTTTTATGTTATTGTTAAAAAAATCGACCTACAAATGCATAACTTTTTCAGAAGAAAGCAACTCACCTGAATTACTAAAAACTTTTACAATTAAAACACCTTTAGCCGTTTTTTTCAGAGAAAGGGAGTTTTTGCCTCCGCTTAAAACTCTTTTTTGCAACAATACTCCCTGTTCATTATAGAGTACAACCTTTGCATTATTTACGTTATCGGGAAGTATTATTAACAACTTGCTGCCTGCAGGGTTTGGAAATATGTCAACCTTTTGCTGTGAAAGAGACGGTTTATTATTTCCTGTCAGCAAACCGCAATCAACACTCTCAAACGAGAAGTTTCCGTTGTTATCTATGGTGCCTTTCCAACATTGTCCGTCGGGGGATTTAAGTATCAGACCCGAATTGTCGTCTTCAATAAAAATATTTCCGTTGACCTGTAGTTTTGCTCCGGGACTATCCGTACCTATTCCCACATTGCCGTTTTGAAATGCAAAGTTATGCCCCGTTTGACTGTGGAATATCATATCATATCCCGTTTTACCCTGTATGTAATGGTCCAAATCTCCCAAATATAGCAGTGCATATTTATTGGATTGCTGTAAGAATATAGAAGCATCCTCATCAACGTCCGCCTTTATGTGCAGTTTGGCTTGGGGGGCGGTTATGTTGCCTATGCCTATGCTGCCGGTTGTATTTGTACCGGACGAGCTACTTACAAAAAAAGTCGGCACATCGCTATTGAATCCTATCATAAGGGAATTGTCAACATTATTCTCCAAATAAGTACTACTGCTTAGGCCGGAACCTAATGACATTGACTTTTGTCCGAGACTTTTAACATAATTTCCGAAAGCAAAACTTTTTGTATTTAATGATAATGCATGAAAACCAATGGCAGTTGACATACTATCTGCCTCACATCCCATTCCAATGGCTATTCCGTAAGTACGATATGTTTTGCACCAGCTTCCCAGAGCAACCGAAGCAATTCCGGATACATTGTTTCCCAATCCGATTGCAGCCGAATAGGGTGCTTCAACAACATTATCCTTTCCTAATATATAAGAATAATCATAATTCACTGAATTATTTGTCCCTAAAGCTATTGAATAACTTCCTTTCAGTTTTTTATTTGCTTTATTTCCCGTCCCCATAAATATTGCATTATCTAATTTTTGGTTTATAAAATTCTCAGTACCTACGGACAAGGACATTTCGCCGAAATTTTGATTGTTTGTTCCGATTGCACTGGAGTGAAGCCCGAGCTCATTCGAACCGCAATAGATACATTCGTCATTTCCCGGAACGGCCTGTCCAAAGGTTATTCCGGAAATTATCAAAATTATTAAATTTAAAATTACTGTTTTTTTCATAATATTTGTTTTTTATCGTTTTATCCATTTTATACTCTCCTCGTATCCTTCATTGTCTTTGAAGTGAAGAAGATAGATACCCGGCGGCAAGGTGTTAACATCCACAGTGTTCAGGAAAATATTTTCCAATCTCTTTTCATAAAAGGTTTTTCCGCTTAGGTCAACTATTTTCAGTTCCACACCCTTTCGTGCGGTGTTGATGTTCAGCTTGTCATTTCCTGGATTGGGGCAGATGAAATAATCGCTGTCGTTGGGGTCTTCCGTTTGCTCCGCTACCGATACTATTTGATCGGGCATTATCTTGCGTATGAACAGGTCATAATCATAATCAGGTGCATTTGCATTGTCATGAACCGTTCCGGCTAAGATACAACCTCCGTCGTCCGTAGCTTGCATAGATTCCATATCGTATTGATATCCGTCTTTCCCAAGGCTTACCATACCTTTCATATTCATATCTTCATCAACCATCCCCACCATATACCGTCCGTTATAGGATGCACCCGGGTTACTTGCCCTCCAGGAACCTACATATATTTTATCCTTTTCAGTAAAAGTAGGTCCGTTGTATGCAACCTGATCTGTTGTGTCCGGTCGGTAAAAGTGCACAAAAGTTCCCAAATCCTGATGATTTTGATTTGCATTTGCCTCGAAAACAAATATATCTCCTTTATAATATTTATCGCCCGAAAAACCTATGTCACAACTAATTATGTAAATACTGTCATTTAACCATTCGGGGCGTAATAAACTTGGCATTGTACACTGAGGATCGGAATATGTAACCGGTGTAAATGTGTAGCTTAATGATGTATCAACCGTAATAACCGTCCACTCATCTATAGGACCGGTAAATTTATCCATAAAACCGTAAAACGCCACACTCTCCTTATTTGATTTGAGTAGTTTTGTCCGGGTTCCCTGAACATTATAATTTTGTTCAAAAAATGTCTTTAATGTATCTCCCTGTTCGTTAATTTCTATCATAAATAAAAAACCGGGATTTAATGACATTCCGAAAATCCTGCCGTCATCACGTTGTGTTAATTTCATCATTGGACGTTCGCAAGAAACAGGCGACATATATCGCCTGAAACTTAACAGGTTAAAATCTTCATCATAAACAAAAAATGAGTAGCGATTATAAATACCATAGCAAGTATCTCCCACTATACGTTCGCAAGCCGAAACAATATAGTTATTATTTTGCGTTATCAATAGATCGTAAATAGTAACTTTATTAAGTGTATCATCTATTATTAAAATTGTCGTATCAAGTTCCGGTGTTACTTTTATCAGACCTCCTTTAAAAAACCACCCTTCTTCAATATATTCAACAGCAATAATAACATCTCCGTTTAAATCTTTTTTCATACCGCGTGACATTATTCCCCTGTCCGTATCAACTCTTATCTCCTGTGAGAAAACAGTAACACCAGATAATAGTATTAAAACAAACGATAATAAGTATATATACCTGAATTTCATATTATTAATTTTTATTCTACAATGCTTGTAGGTTCGGTTCCCTTAATGCCATTTTTTATAGCTTTTCGATACTCTATTTCAAACTGATGAAAAATTAAATGTTCATTATTATCAAATTTACCAAAAGTCTTTAAATCATCATTAACAACCTGAATAAATGTTTTGCCATACATGTCGGGCCATTTTACCTGATCTTCCGGTATCATATTGTAAACAATATTATGTAGTGAGTGATAATAAAAATTCATTTCATCCTCATAAATGATTTGGTGATAAATTGTATCTGTTTTTTGGTATTCCAAAAGGCGATCGTAGTAATTGTCGTTTGGTATTGGGTCGTCAGGATTAATGAAATATGGATCCGTAGCATTAATAATAACATAAGGGTCTTCACCTACAGGCAATATATACAGCATAGTATCGTCATCAATATAAAGTGACCTGTAGTAATTTGTTGCATCTCTTAGTTCCGTGCAAGCGTCAGCCGTGTCCTCAAGGTGTCCGTATTCGTCCCCGAGTTTATCACCGTAATACCAACCGTAAGTAAAAGGGTTTTCACTTCCGGGAGCAACTCCTTTGGTTCCGATTGTTACATTCGTTTTTATTGTAAGCTCACCACCTGTATCCTCCTTTTTAACCAAAGTAGCAATATAGAGTTCCTTGTCATTTCCCGGTGCTGCAATGCAAACCGTAGCAACCTTCTGCTTCAGTTCCGTGTATGCCGCTGCCAGGTCGTTCATATCCACTTCGTCACCTGTCTTGGGTATGGTTACAAATACGGAATCCTGATAAAAGTTGCTCATAGGTGTCCAGGAGATGAAAGCGTGTGAGAGATTAAGTGTTGCATCAAGATACCAGACTGCACTGTCAACTTCCACCTGCTCACCGCTCTTGAATCCGGGATTTTCGTTTATGTACTCTATCTTTTCCTTGAAAGAGAGAATGTTGTTGATAATAGCTTTTTCTTCAGCCGTTGCCGCAGGCTTTTCCTTTTGCATAACTGCCTGTTGTTCGTCTTCCTGTTTCGTGCAGGAATTGATTGTTAATGTGGCAATAGCCATTTCCCTTGAATTTTTTTAAATGTGATTTTAGATTGCAATAATACAAAAAAAAGGGAACTTATCAAAATTAAAAAAGAGAAAATATATACAAAATCGCATTTTAAAAAATACTAACCGACTTATTATCTGTATTTTAAAAATAATTAAGAATGTATTAAAATCAGTTAACGGTATGATTTAACAAGTTAACGGTAAGAATTTTTAGGGTAATTTGATGGGAAATCGGGTACTTTACCCCTCTAAATCTCCCCTGAAGGGGAGACTAATGATAGATTTGTCGAAAAATGAAACCTCTGAAGTAAAGCTAACATTTTTGTGGTTTTTGTGTTTTGGTGGTAAAAAATTATAACACAAAAACTCAAATGACACAAAATCCCGCAAATCATCAACTTTTTAAACAGGATTACAAATCCTGAAAATATCAGGTTCGGGATTGCAAAATCCCGTGCATAAAGAAAATACCGGATAGCAAGGTTTGTTGATGATCACGATTCCTTGTCGGTGACAACACCGGCAAGAGGCAGGGTTATTGAAAAAAATGCTCAGCACTCAATATTCATTGAATTCAAGAATAAAAAACCCGCCTGCATCGGACAGGTGCATATTGAAATTGAAAATTATTTATCATATACCTATTTTATATGAATAAAAATCTTGTACTTTTGCGCTTCAATTTAAATGAAAAAAGTATGACAATCATAGAAAAAATAATAGCAAACCACTCGAAATTTGACACGGTAAAGCCGGGTGATATTGTTGATATTGAGGTAGATGCAAGGGCTGCCCGTGACTTCGGCGGGCCGAATGTTGTTAAACATATTGAGGAAAACAATCTTACGATTGACGATGTAAGTAAAACGTTGTTTACCTTCGATACAAATCCTACGGGGTCGGATCAAAAATATGCCCAAAACCAACAGTTTATAAGGATGTTTGCACGTAAACACGGAATCAGGGTTTTTGATATCAATAACGGAATCGGGACGCATACACTGATATCCGAAGGTTATGCATATCCGGGTTCTACGGCACTCACAACAGACTCTCACGCAAATATTCTCGGCGCCATCGGTGCCTTCGGACAAGGAATGGGAGATAAGGATATCGCAGCTGCATTCAACAGAGGAAAGGTATGGTTTAAAGTTCCGAAATCGGTTAAGATAAATCTGAACGGTAAAAGACCGGAGGGAATAAGTGCCAAGGATATTGTTTTGAACCTTTTGCATGAGTTCGGTGCCAATTCGTTGCTCGGATATTCCGTGGAAATTTACGGTGAAGAGGTTGATAAATTCACTCTTGACGAAAGAATAACAATTTCTTCGATGGGAACGGAAATGGGAACCATCATCGTGTTATTTACACCGAATAAGGAGGTGATGGATTTTTGTGAAGCGGCAACGGGACGCAAACTGGAGCCCGTAACAGCCGACAAGGATGCTGTTTATGATGCTGTTTACAACATTGACCTGAGTAAATTTGTTCCCATGGTATCTCTACCGGGCAAACCCCACGATACCGTCAATATTGTTAAAGCCAAAAAGGTTAAGATTGATTCTGCATTTGTGGGAAGTTGTACCAACGGTCGTATGGAAGATATGCTGGCTGTTGCCAAAGTACTTGAAGGCAGGAAAGTGGCACCGGGTGTGGTTTTAAAGATTGTACCTTCAACAAATGAGATTTGGAACAGGTGCCTTGATGAGGGTTTGATAAAGATATTCAAAGATGCCGGCGCACTGGTGTCCAATGCAGGTTGTGCAGGTTGTGCCGCAGGTCAGGTAGGACAAAACGGTCCGGGAGAGATTACCATAAGTACCGGCAACCGGAATTTTCCGGGAAAACAGGGAAAGGGAAGCGTATATCTGGCATCGCCCGCAACGGTTGCTGCTTCCGCTGTGGCAGGTTATATCACTACCTTTGACGATATTCCGGAAGAGCCTGCGGTTTTCACAGCCGAACATGATGAAGAAAAAGCAAAAAGAGCTGCTGCGGATGCTAAACATCACGAACCGAAACCTACGGTTGTCAAAGGAAGAGTATGGTTTATCAGAGAAGACAATATTGATACCGATATGATATTCCATAACCGCTATTTAACAATCACCGACATAAATGAGATGGGGCAATACACTTTTGATAATCTTGAAGGATATGAGGATTTTGCTAAAAAAGCCCAACCCGGAGATATCGTGGTAACAGGCAAAAACTTCGGCAGTGGCAGCTCGCGTCAGCAAGCGGTTGACTGTTTTAAATCACTTGGCATTCAGGCTATCCTTGCTGAGTCTTTTGGAGCCATTTATGAGCGTAATGCCATAAATGCGGCTTTTCCTATTATGACCTACAAAAATATTGAAAGCATTGATATTGAGGATGGTGACACTATCCGCGTTAACTTTGAGACCGGTGAAATAACAAATCTGAAAAACAACAAAACCGTATCAGGTGAGAAATTCTCCGACGTACAATTGGAGATATATCGGAACGGAGGACTGTTTTAATATTTTATGTAAGGAGCACTTCTGCAGGAATTTTCAACTCTTTATATAATGATTTAGCCATTTTAAGAGATATATCTCTTTTTCTATTAAGAATTTCTCTAACTTTAGTTTTACTACCAAGATATTTTTCCAGCTCGGCAGTGGTTATTCCCATTTGTTCCATCCTAAACCGTATAGCATCAACAGGGTCAGGCGGTGCAATCGGAAAATTTTTCATAATTTGCCTCCTAATACGGTACTCTTTTTATATCTAAAAACATTACCGTTCATATCGAAAGCTTCAAAATAAATAACATAGATACCGATACCGGCTTTTTGATTGTTTTCGTCTGTTCCGTCCCAGGAAAATGAACCTTCGGTACCGAGAAGTTCATTACGTACAAGATATTTCACAAGTCGTCCTTCGGAATCAAAAATGGTTATATTTGCAGTATAGCCCGGAGTGGAAAATTTATATCCTATATTTACAATATCATTATACCCGTCATTGTCGGGTGAAAAAACTTCGGGATTAATCGTCACCGGATCCTCAACAGACTCAAAGTCACTATATTGAGAATTTCTATATCCTGGTGTTCCAAAACCCGACTCTTCGGAAGCCGAATGCCAGTTTGTGGCATCTTTTGCAGGCCGACCGGGATTTATCCGTTCGAGCGATACACCCTCAACCGAAACTAGCAACGGATAATGCATATTTTCATTATAATCGAAAGCATCCGTTATCAAACCTGTCTTCGTCGAGACGATAACAGTGCCTTTCTCGTTAGGGTAAGAGGGAAAGGAAATCATCTTCACAAAGCCATCCGGATTCTCCGTAAAATACCGCTCCTTAACCTTTTCCGGATTCTTTGTCAATACAAGATATTCTCCCGACAATAGCATACTCTTATCGTCGGGAATATTTTTATAGGTTGTATCGTCAGATTCAAATTGATTCTCTTTCACTGTTCCCAGCATTAAGCCGGAAGGAGAAATTATCTTTTCGGAGCGATTGTAAATTTCAACAAAATCCACACCGTCACCAAGCGGATTGAAAAGAACCTCATTGATGATGACATCATCTTTTTCAGCCGGTTCAGGAATGCCGAACTGCTTATCAATATCAATTGAAATTTTTTCTCCCGCACAATCCTTTAATTCGCTTTTTGCAGTTAAGGTGTAAACCGTTCTTTTTATCATTTCATAGTCAAATACAAGGAATACTCTATCGGTTAAATTAATATCCTGATAGGACGATACGGGTGTACCAACTCCTTTGTTAACCTCATAATTATCCACATCAAGCAAAGACGGTACGTCCATTGTCTTGTTGAAAAAAACTTCGACGGTACTGTTGTCAATTACCTCTATTTTAAGAATTTCAGGGTCTTCCGAACTTTCTCCGTTAACGGAGTTGATACTTCCGGGAGTACCACCTTGTTCTGCAACGGCTTCAGACCAGTTTTCCTTTCCCCCACAGGGACTCAGCGGGTCTATCTGCTCAAGTGACCAGCCACCGGCGGCTTTATCTTCGTCCTCAAACCAATCGTTGTCGTACGTGACCGTTGACATCGTTGTACCTTCATGACTGACAAGCGATAATGTTGCTCCTTCGTTGGGAAGGGCAAGACTTGACAGTCCGTATGTTTTTCCGAAAAGATTATATAAAGGTTTTGCATCCTCGGTTGTCAATATTAAATATTCGTCCGGGGCAAGGACAATATCCGTCAGCTCTTTTTCCACCGTTCCTATCATAAAAGTCCAATCTTTTATACCGAGATATTTATCAGTCGTATTATAAATTTCCACAAACTCATATTCGGGCAAACCAACCGGCGGATTGGGGTCGGCAAGTATTTCATTGATGACAAGATCATAGGGTTGTGCTTCATCGGGAATTGCAAAAGGATAGGACGAGCCGGGCTGAATAAAATTCCCGGCACAATCTCTTATTGTATCGGTGATTGTTAATGAATATTCTTTGCTCATCTCAAAAGAACCTGCAAAATCAAGTACTACCTCATCGAAAGAGGCTTCCGTGCAAGTTGCCGAAACCGGATTGCCAAAGCCATCTGAAATCAAATAGGCATTGGGATTTATCAACGAGAGGCTATCCATAAAATGCGAAAAAACAATTTTAATCTCAGTCAAGCTAACGGGTTCTATTATTAGTATTTCGGGGAAAGAAAGGTTTTGCATAAACACTGAATTTTGCCTTCCGGGAGTACCTCCGCTTTCATCAAATGATGCCCTCCAATTCTGTCCGCCGGCACAGGCATATTCCGGGTCAATCATTTCCAAAGCCCAGCCGCCTTCCTGTTTGTCTTCGTCTTTATACCAGTTTTTATTGTATGAAACCGAATGGATATAATCACCCGTGGCATTTCGCAAAACAAGTTTTGATTCATTATTCAAAGAGAATCCGGAGAGTCCCGTTACCTGTCCGTAATTTTCAAAATTTTCCACATCCGATGTTTTAACAACAATCAGAAAACTATCCGGTTCAATAACCACATCGGGAAAAACAACAGGACTGAAATTGTTTTTCAATTTTAATGTCCAGTTGCTAAGACTAACGGATGAGGAAGTCCTGTTGTAGAGTTCAAGATAATCGGCTTCGGGAAGACTTGGCGGAGCGGGATTGACATCCGCCATTATTTCATTGATAATCACGTCATAAGCACTTGCCTGCACCGGTTCATAGTAAATGAAGGTTGACGTGTCGCCGGTCATTGTATTTCCCGATAAATCGGCAACTCCTGCTACCTTCAGCAAATATTCGGTACCGGATACAAATGGTTGTTGAAACAAAAGATGTACAAGCGAAAGATTGTTCTCGTCAATAAGAGCAGAAACCGGTTCGCCGACTCCGTTGTTAACCGTATAATTTTGTGGTTCACTTGCCGATAAAGTCTCCACTTGTTCCGAAAACAAAACATCAAGTTCCGTTAGCGACACTACCGAAACGCTTGCAATAGCAGGTGGAATAGTATCAATAATTATTTCGTTAACATAAAAATCATCAAAATAAAACTTAGTGGCATTACTGCCTGTATATTTACAATAAATTCCGAAATAACTCGTGGTATTGAATTGGGGATCAAAGGTATATCCTTCGGGTTGGAAGCTATAACCCCCATCCGGGTCGGAAAAAAGATTCCAGTTGCCGGTTTCGTCCCGTGTAACCTTAATACGCAGTTTGTTTGTGGAACTTCCGGTATAAGAGTATGTACCGTGAATAATAACCTCCGAAGATTCTCCCGTTTGCTTGTTTAACGAAATGCTGTCATTGGGACCGCCTATTTGCACGAAATATCCGTTCAACGCACTTTTCAGGTCGGCATTATCCGAAACAAGGTAAACTCTTGCATAATTGTTTGCCGAAGTATTGAATGAGAGTTTTACCCAGAATCGCCATTCGGTATTTGAGACCAAAGAGTTTTGCAGAAAAAGGATTGTTGTATCCTCCTGATTTCCGTTAAGTTGGAGTGCGGGCTTCATTTCGGGAGGTATTGCACTTGACGAGGTTATTTTAAATTGTGAAGTATCGCCAAGCCATTGGGGGTTTGAGGTAAAATTTCCGTCACTGAAATCATCATATACCTGAGCTTTCAACCCAAAACTCAATACCAATATTGCAAACAGTAACAGCCGAAATATCTTGAAAACCGGTATGTTTTTTAAAAAAGAAAGCATTATAAAAATATTGACTATGATATATCATAAACCAAGTTATTATTTCAATTCCATAGAAGTTTTTTCGATTTATCAATTGAAATCTTTAAATAAAGGTTTCTTATTGCATTTTCCTCTAAAAAATCAACTTTTCTGTTAAACAATTCTTCCAACGAACACTTTAAATCAAAATAATTATCTGCATAATCGACAACATCAATATTATTTTTAAGTAAATCCATATTGCAAATATATGAAATAAACCGATACCAAACGAAAATGCCGGAATATTTGAAACCAAATAGAGTAAAATCAGGCGGTTATTAAAATTTGAAACGGCAAAGTTTATGACTGAAGGAGGTGCGTTTGGATGCTCTTTAGTATAATTGCGTCCGATAAAAATATCATTTATAGTTTTCTTTGAAATTATATTATTTTTGCCGATTCATAAACGGCGGGTATTTTGAAAATATATACGGATATAGAAAGATTTAAAAAGCCTGATTTTGCCACTGTTACGGTCGGCACTTTCGACGGATTGCATATCGGGCATCAGAAAATCATTGAAAGGATGAAAGAGACAGCCCGAAAAAACAACGGAGAAACGGTACTTGTCACTTTTGATCCGCATCCGCGTCTTGCTCTCTATCCCGACAGTCAAAATCTGAAGTTTATCAATACCGTTGAACGAAAATTCCGCCTTCTTGACAAATTCGGAATAGATAATCTGATAATAATTCCTTTTACCAAAGAGTTTGCGAAAACATCATCCGATGACTTTGTTAAAAAGTATCTTGTTGACAAAATCGGCGTCAAAGAACTGATTATAGGATATGACCACCATTTCGGAAGCAACAGGGAAGGACATTTTGAAAATCTGAAAGCTCTTGGCAACAAATACGGATTTACAGTAGAGGAGATCAAAGCTCAATTTATTGACGGCGTGGCGGTTAGCTCCACAAAAATAAGGAATGCTTTGATGGAGGGTAATATCAAGAAAGCAAACAAAATGCTGGGATATGAGTATTCCATCACCGGAATTGTTGTTGAAGGTAACAAAATCGGTCGTACAATCGGTTTCCCTACTGCAAATATTGACATTGAAGATAAATATAAGCTCATTGCTGCAGGCGGGGTTTATGCCTGTAAAGTCAAATGGAACGACAAAATATATGCAGGAATGGGAAATATCGGTACCCGTCCCACAATTGGTATTAACGGATTGGTAACGGAAGTGCATATTTTTGATTTCGACAATGATATTTATGGCGATGAAATAACCATTTATTTTATTGACAGGATTAGAGATGAAATCAAATTTGCAAACCTCGACGAACTTAAAAAGCAACTTGAAAAGGATAAGGAGGTTGTGAAGAAATTATTGACAAAAGATTAGTCAAATAATGAAACCGGTACGGATTCATATTATAAAGGCAGGAATTACAAACTGCTTTCTTTTGAAACAAGAGAGAGTTGTCCTTATTGATACCGGAGTGCCCGGAAAGCTTGGATCTTTTTATAAAGTATTTGACAAAACAGGAATTGATATAAAAGATTTGTCGTTGGTAATGCATACTCACGGACACTGGGATCATATCGGAAATACCCGGGCTATCGTTGAAGAAACAGGTGCAAAAACAGCAATTCATAAGATTGAAAAGAGTTGCATAGAAGAAGGAACCATATTGATTCCACCCGGAGTTACCCGCTGGGGCAGATTTCTCGGACATTTCTCAAAGATGAGCAGCGGCAGGGTAAAAATAAAAACTTCAAAAGTTGGTATCGAAATAGATGATAACGGATTAGACCTCAGAGAGTTCGGAATTGACGGCAAAGCGGTTTATACTCCCGGACATTCTTACGGGTCGGTAACGGTGCTTCTTGATACGGGAGAAGCTTTTGTCGGTGATATGGCTATGAACGGATTCCCTTTTCGCAAAGGCGCCGGATTGCCAATATTTGCAGAAGATTTGGCACTGCTGAAAAATAGCTGGAAAAAACTCATTTATTTGGGAGTTAAAACGGTTTTCCCTGCTCATGGAAAAGCATTTCCAATCGAAAAAATAACTGAACTTTTGTAATAGTAAACTAATCCGGCATAAATAGGAATGATTATTAGAACTCATTCATTACCTATTTTTAAATACTCTTGTCTATAATATTCTATATTTTTATGAGGCATACTAAACGGAACCCCCTCTTTTTGTTGTGAAATTATTGCTTTGTTTTGAATAGCCGATTCATAATTCTTTGACCTTCCAAAATGTCACGTTCTGCCGTCATTAATGCCGCATCAACGGCATCGTCAAGATCAGGATCAATATAAATAGTTATTTCCGGTGAGTCGGATTTTGCCTTCATTTCACATTTCTATAAATTCTCATCAAAATACATTTTTATCTTTTTGTTCAGATGCAGGCGATCTTTTCCTCCGACACCATGCTCATGGTCGGGGTAAACAAAATAATCAACCTGAACGCCGTCGGTAACACATTGTTTGATGAAAAGAAGGCTGTGCTGCCAAACCACCGTAGGGTCCATTGTCCCGTGAATTACCAAAAGTTTCCCCTCAAGATCTTTTGCATAATTGAGCAGGGAAGCCTTTTTGTAACCTTCGGGATTGGATTCCGGAGTATCCATATACCGTTCACCGTACATAACTTCATAGTATTTCCAATCTATCACGGGTCCACCTGCCACACCAACCTTAAAAACACCTGGCTCACGTAATTTCAAAGAAATGGTCATAAAACCTCCGAAACTCCAGCCGTCAACACCAATACGAGTTGTGTCAACATATTCGAGAGATTTCAGAAATTCGACTCCTTTCATCTGATCGGCTATCTCGTGCGTTCCGAGATTGCGGAAAACAGCCTGTTCAAAATCCCTGCCTCTGTTTGCCGAACCGTGATTATCAAGGGTAAAAATGACATATCCGTCGGAAGCAAGATAGTTGAGATACATTCCCGCTCCACCGAGCCATGAATCGGTTATCAGTTGTGCGTGAGGTCCTCCGTACACGTAAACAATAACGGGATACTTTTTGGAAGCATCAAAGTTTGCCGGCTTTATCAAACGACAGTAAAGATCGGCTCCGTCGTCCGCCTTTAATGTGAAGATTGACATTTCGCCAATTGCATAATCGGCAAGGGGATCACTGTTTTCAAGTAAGGTCTGTACAACCTTTCCTTTTGAATTTTCCATCTTTATTTCACTTGCAACATCCGTACTGCTGTAATAGTCAATAAAATATTCGCAGGAATGATTTATTTGCACCGAATGTGTTCCGTGGTCCGGAGTTATGCGGATTATTTTCCCCGATTTTATGTCAACGGAATAAACATTCTTTTCAAGCGGGCTTTCTTTTGTTGCCTGAAAAAAGACTTTCCTTTCTTTGAGATCGGTGCCAAGATATTTGGTAACTACCCATTCGCCTTTGGTGAGTTGCTTTACCAACTCTCCATCCGTATTGTATAGATATAAATGATCGTAACCGTCGCGTTCGCTAAACCAAATAAACTTATCGGGAGAGTTTTTCAAGAAATACAAAGGATGTTCCGGCTCGACATATTTAGGATTCTCTTCTTCAAGCAGCGTCTTTACAAAATCTCCGGTAACAATATCATATTGATTTAGCCACAAATGATTCTGATCGCGGTTTAGTATGGCAATGTAAATATATTTTTCGTTCGGTCCCCAGGTAACTGCCGTCAAATAGTGGTCTTTGGGTTCTCCGGTTTTCAGGAAAACGGTCTTTTCGGTCTTAATGTCAAAAATTCCAAGTGTTACCTGCTCACTGGTCATTCCTGCCATAGGGTATTTAATATTCTTCACCGTTGCTTCCCTTGTGTCAATGTTGACCAGCGGATAATCGCCCACCATCGTTTGGTCTTTACGATAAAAAGCAAGATAATTTCCTTGCGGCGACCAGAAAGTTCCTTTGTAAATGCCAAATTCCTGACGATGAACCGATTGTCCGTTCACTATACCTTTATCTTCATCGTCCGTGACCTGGATTTGATTTTTATCAACGGCAACAAACAAATTATTATCAACAGTATATGCAATTGCATTTGTTTTGCTTTGAATATCAATATTTTTTGCTTTTTTATCGTATTCGTTAACAAAATCTATTTTTTTTGAAATAATATCGGAGACAAACAGTCGTTTTTTAAACGAAAATCTAATCTTATTGTCATCAAGATATTTTATTGACGGAAATCTTTTCAAAGAATCAAATTTTAGGTCGGTCATCCCTGCATTAAGGTCGTCAACTGTCAGTATCGTGTCCCTTTCGGTTGAAGTTGCCCTACCTTTAACAAGCTTATTATTGGCAACGAAACTATAATTGTCGCTGTTACCCATCCATTGTAACTGACTTAGCCTTTTCGGAAAAAGCTTATAATTCATGTAAGAACCGTCTTCGACGGTTAATGGCTTTTTCTGACCAAAAAGTACTATTGAGATAAATAAACTCAATAGAATAAGTGACCTTTTTACTAAAACTGATCTTTTCATAATTTATGCTTTAAAATAAAATCTTCGTATAATTGTTCCGTTGTAATTATTCTTTTATAGTTATTGTTTTTTAATCCATTTATCAATTTTTTATCACCTGTCCATAACCAACCCATAATATAATCGCTAACCGCTACAAAAGCAGTATCGTCTATATCAATATTTTCACATAATAATTCAGCTTTTTGATAAATTCTATTAGGAATTAATGCATGGTTGAGTATAGTTATATTTCTGATTATCAGCTCATAGCTTTCAAAAAAATCATAATCCGTAAAATTCCCAAGATTTTTAATTTTTTCCTTATATTTAAAGATTTCGAACCTGATATACTCCGGTGCAAAGAAAAAACAATATCGGTTACCATTAATTAAAATTTGTCCTATCCGGCTATTGGTATTTAGCAGAGCACTAAAAATAATGTTTGTATCAACAATGATTTTAGTCATTTACATCCAGTTTCTTTTTTACTCTTTCCCAACGCCCCTTTTTCACCTTCTCAATGAGTATATCCACATCTTTTTGATTAACATCAGATTTAGAGGTCAATTCAACATACCTTAAATAATCAAGTATCTCCTGAATTCTGGATGTGTCATATTCAGGTGAAATCCTGACTACAATTTCATTATTTCGATTTTTAACAATCATTAATGTACATTAATATTTTCTACAAAGATATGAATTTTTAATAATTATTTCAACCAAATGACAAAGTAATCTCCGCAATTTGTTCAAGAACAGAGTGGCTGTCCTCAATGGCATTCCCGACAACGATAATATCTGCACCTGCATTGAATCTTTCAGTGGCGGCTTCCGGTGTTCTTATTCCGCCTCCGACAACAAGCGGGACGGAAATGTTATCTTTAACTTTTGAGATCATACTTACTGGAACAGGGTTTGCAGCACCGCTCCCGCCGTCCATATAAATAAGTTTAAGACCCAGCATTTCACCGGCCATAGCAGTAGAAACGGCAATCTCATCCTTGTCGGCAGGGATGGGATGGGAATTGCTCATATACAGTGCTGTTGTCATTCTTCCGCTGTCAATAAGCATATATCCCGTGGGAAGTATCTCAAGATTACTTTTTTTCAGATATGGTGCGGCAATAACATGTTTTCCGATCAACAAGTCGGGATTTCTTCCAGATATAAGCGACAGTAATAAGATGCCGTCCGCTCTGTCATTGATCTGCATTGTGTCTCCCGGAAATATTATAACCGGAATATTGCTGTTGTCCTTAATGACCTTTATTGTCTCCCCCAAAACATCATTGGTAAGAAGACTTCCACCTACGAAAAAAAATGACACACCTGTTTTCGAGGCCATATTTGCCAGTTTTTCCACATCCTTCAAAGAATACTTGTCGGGATCAATCAAAACCGCAAATTTTTTTTTGTTGTTATTTAAGGAGTTATATATATCCATAAAATTCAATACGTGAAAACGTTCACAAAAGTAAATAAAATGGGAAATATTTGAAAAGAAAAATCGGAATTATACTAAAACGCATCCGTACGGACTTGTTTCACATCGTAAACTTTGCAAATTATCTTTTATATAATTACCTGAATTATAGCAAATTTATCTCGAATAAATTTGCATTTTCGTTAAGCATCAGTTTATTAAAAAAGAGTCGAAGGAAAGAGTTTTAAATATTTAAAACCGGGAGAAAAAGAATAAAACCCGACAGATTACGATAACCTGCCGGGATTATTAATTTATTACTGAGCTGCAAGAAATCTTTCAGCTTCAATAGCAGCCATAGCCCCGGTTCCGGCGGCTGTTATAGCCTGACGGAAAACGTGATCCTGAATATCGCCCGCTGCAAAAACACCCTCAACACTTGTTGCCGTCGAATCGGGTTTTGTAATCAAATATCCCACATCATTCATCTCAAGTTGTCCTTTAAAAAGGTCGGAGTTGGGTTTGTGACCTATAGCCACAAAGAATCCGTCGAGAAAAATTTTCTTTTCTTCCCCCGTTTTAACATTTTGGACAACAACGCCGGTAACTTTTTTTGCAAAACCTTCCGTTTCACCAAAAATTTCTTTTGGAACACTATCCCATACCATTTCAATATTAGGAGTGTTCAGTACGCGACGTTGCATTGCTTTGGAAGCTCTCAACTCGTCACGACGGTGAATAAGATAAACCTTGCGGCAAAGTTTTGCAAGGTAAGTGGCTTCCTCGGCAGCAGTATCACCGCCCCCGACAACAGCAACGTCCTTTCCTTTATAAAAATAACCGTCACAGGTAGCACAAGCTGAAACTCCGTAGCCGTTATATTCAGCTTCCGACGGTAGTCCGAGCCATCTTGCCGAAGCTCCGGTAGCAATTATCACTGTGTCGGCAATAATTGTTTTACCGTCATCGGCTTTTGCCGTGAAAGGTCTTTTGGAAAAATCAACTTCCGTTATTATTCCCCATCTGATGTCAGCCTCAAAACGTTCAGCCTGAAGTTTAAACTCTTCCATCATTTGCGGACCGTTAGTTCCTTCGGGATAACCCGGAAAGTTCTCAACTTCGGTCGTTTCCGTCAGTTGACCTCCCGGTTGAAGTCCCTGATACAAAATAGGATGCAAATCCGCACGTGAAGCGTAAATTGCAGCAGTATAACCTGCCGGGCCTGACCCGATTATCAGGCATTGGGTTTTGTCAATGTTTTGTTCTGCCATAACTATTTTTGTTAAATTTATATTTCAATTCAAATGAGTTTTGCTTTCGTCAAAAATTTTGCCAATTACGCTATATGCTTAATATCAACAACTTATAAAAGTGCCATAAATTGCAAAAGTATGCCATTATGTCCAAATAAAAAAATATTTTATTCTAAAACAATAATATCATTAATGCTCATTCTGGCACTTGGCTTATTTTGCCAAAATTAGTGAATAGTGAATTATTTTTATCTTGGTTATCTATTTGCCCATCAAGATTATAATCTCCTTGAAGATACCCTTTACCACCAGCCTCAATATCCCATATTACATTCTTGTCAAGCATATCAATATGATTATCCTTATATCCATCTCCTGCTGTCATACCCCATATCCCAGGAAACAACTCTTTATAGCCCAATGCCCCCCCATAAACCTTATTTCCATCAAAAATAAAATTATAATATAAATGTAAATTTTCACTATATAAAGGTTGTGAGGATAATATGCTGAGGTGGTTTCTATGGCAGATTACTACATACAAATCATTTATGAATGAGTTATAAAAAGTTGGAAACGATTCCCCATCCATTTTTACAACAGATCCGTCCGTTAATAAAAAGGCTGCTATTCTACTAACTGTTGTTTCCCTAATGGCATTGGAAGGTTGATTAGCATCCCTCAATTCAAGCAAAACCCAATCAACTGCATCTGGCGGGATCTGACTAACCTTCTCAGTCCCTGCATAGTACCAAGGCCAATTTTGAAATGGTTGGTTTAAAGGCAAAGTATAATTACCATCACAACACATTGTAGCACCATTAAAAGGACCCTCAAGAAATAAATGCAATTCGATTTCAGCAATTGTATCCTCCTGGATTTCACAAGAAGTAGTCCAAGGATTTAATTCAATTGGGCTTCCAGGTGTGAGATCTTTTCCATAAAAACCTGAAAAATCCGGTGCATATTTTTGAATTTTAAAAACATTATTAATCAGGGGATTTTCACCCTGACTTACGGGACCATTATTTCCAACAGGATTTATATACGACCAAATCAAATTGCCATCTATATCTACTTCCAAAAATTTGCCAGAGGTTCCAACACAAATTATTATATTACCATTAGGTAGTTGCTGAGCACCCGACATTTTTGGTGAATATATTTCTTGAGAAGTAAATTCCCATTCAAAACTGTTAGGCAAGTATCCAAATTCAGTTGGCATACAGTAAAAGCCTGCACTATCCTGAGCTGGATAAAAAATTCCAACACCAGAAGAATTAATCGAAAGTTTATTATTAAAAACTATAATTTTATTTCCATCAGGATAAGTATCAGAAATCCATTGTGCATCATGTTGAAAAAATAATATTCGATTTACTTCAGTTCCTAAATTAAATACTTGAGGGTTCCCAAATCTATAAAGGATGTCACCTCCCTTCATATACCTTCCTCCTAAATGACTTGCAGCTTCCTCAGTTGTTGTGCTATGGTCAATAATATATAGTTCACTTACATTTCTTGCAGAAAGAATAATCTGATCAAGCTCTTTGTTATAATCTATCGAGTTGAAATGTAACCAATCAACTAAAGGATTTGGAACCGTGCTGTTAAAATAATTCAGATTAATTAGCTCGGGATGAAGAGCGATTTGTCCATAATTATTTTTTAATGAATCAAAGTCCTGAATCAAATGATCCCAAACTCGCCACTTCCAAACTATATTAACACCCTGAGATCCTGTTGGTTGCACCTCAACGATCTGTTCAGACCATAATTCATTATCTAAAAATAATGGATTACGACCTTCATTTATCGCTTCAGAAGCTGCAATAATATCACTAGCAATAAATAATATATTACCATTTGGGAGAGGCTCAATATCATGGTGCAAAATATATTCATTACTAAAATCATATGACCAAACAACATTTCCTTCCCAGTCAAGTTCTTCTAATCGACCTCCAACATTAGGATTATTGGTTGTTTTGCATGTTCTTAACAGATTCCCATTATCTAGTAAATATACAGCAAAGTTTGACTTACTGTCACTTTCCCATATATTAATTACTCTCCCACAATTATCAATCAAGTAGGTTGATGTTGAAGCGAAAGGATTAAAAAGGGTATAGCCATTAAATGAATTTAAATCATTATAAAAAAGCCCAACTGTTTGAACTTGGCCTAATACATTTATGCTAACTATAAGAAAAATCCAAAAAGATAATAATTTATTCATTTTTTTATTTTTATAATATATTCAAAAAAAAAACTATTTTTGCAACGCAAAATATTTTTTTTAAAGTGCAAGCAAACATAATAAAAATTACATTGCAATTTACAATTATTGTTTAAGTTATAAGGATTTATAAATGATGGTTTAGCTTTAATTTATTAATTCGGGGTGTGGCGCAGTTGGTAGCGTGCTTGACTGGGGGTCAAGAGGTCGCGAGTTCGAGTCTCGCCACTCCGACAAAAAAAGCAGTTACATAAAATAAATTGTAACTGCTTTTTTCTATTACCATTTTATAATAAGTACCCGGAGCCGGGGTCGAACCGGCACTCCCGAAGGAACTGGTTTTTGAGACCAGCGCGTCTACCAATTCCGCCATCCGGGCTTAATTGGTGGACAAAAGTAGTTACTTTTTTTTATCTACATTCATTTTCATAAAAAAAATATCTGTTTTTATTCAACCGGAAGTTGTGAGGTGTTAAAAAAGTATTAATTTCGCGCCGAATTCTAAAAAGCAAAAAATGGCAGCCCGGGCATTAATTTTTTCAGGACGAGCAACCAAATATCTGGCGGAAAGAATCGCTGCCAGCTATGGTCATCCTTTAGGAAATGTTGTTGTAACAGACTTTTCAGATGGGGAGTTTCAACCTTCTTTTGAGGAAAATATAAGAGGACGCGACGTCTTTCTGATTCAGTCAACATTTTCTCCTGCCGACAACCTGATGGAACTCCTGATGATGGTTGATGCTGCCAAAAGAGCTTCTGCCAGAAGAATTGTTGCGGTTATTCCATATTTTGGTTATGCACGACAGGACAGAAAGGATAAGCCGCGGGTTTCAATCGCATCCAAGCTAATAGCCAATTTGCTGATTGCTGCGGGAGTTCAACGTCTCATAACAATAGACCTCCATGCCGATCAGATACAGGGGTTTTTTGATGTACCGGTTGATCATATTTATGCGTCATCTATATTTATTCCATATATTAAAAATCTGAAATTGGACAACCTGATGATGGCTTCTCCGGATACGGGAGGAACAAGACGTGCAGCTGCT
This sequence comes from Bacteroidales bacterium, assembly GCA_026984135.1. Taxonomy (GTDB): domain Bacteria; phylum Bacteroidota; class Bacteroidia; order Bacteroidales; family JAADJA01; genus JAADJA01. The sequence goes on along the minus strand of JALSSR010000093.1, from coordinate 20,969 downwards.
TACGCAAAAATCCTTAATACGGGTTTTGCAATTTGCTATAAACACAGAACAAAGCCCAACGTGGTTGGAACAATGCAGCTTATCGGTGATGTTAAAGATAAAAATGTAATTCTTATTGATGATATTATTGATACGGCAGGATCTATAACTAAAGCTGCCGACTTGATTATGGACAACGGAGCTGCCAGCGTAAGAGCATTTTGTACACATCCCGTCTTTTCGGGTGAGGCGTATGAAAGAATAGAAAAATCGAGAATTACCGAGGTCGTTATGACCGATACAATACCGTTAAAAGAAAAGTGTAAAAAAGCAACGGTTTTATCAACTGCAGACCTCTTTGCAACGGTTATAAACAGAGTTTTAAAAACGAAATCAATAAGTTCATTATATAAATTTGAACATTAGTACTAATTTTATTTATAATTAAATCAATTCATTATGAAAACAGTATCATTGAGCGGTTCTCTGAGAGAGAACGTAGGGAAAAAAGATGCTAAAAAGAACAGGAGAGAAGGAAAGGTACCCTGTGTAATCTATGGCGGTGAAAAGCAAATTCACATTGCCATTGAAGAAAAATCTTTTAAGAAAATTATCTTTACCCCGGAAGTTTACCTTATCAACATCAATGTTGACGGTAAAGAGTATCAAACTATTTTGCAGGATATCCAATATCATCCTGTTAATGACAACATTTTACATGCCGACTTTTTGGAGATTATTCCCGACAAACCTGTAACTATAGCCATTCCGGTTAAGTTTGAAGGTGTTGCGCCCGGAGTATTACAAGGAGGAAGACTTGTTAAAAAGATCAGAAAAGTAAAAGTCAGCGGCCTGGCTGAAAATTTACCGGATTTCATTATGCTTAACATCAATAAACTTGATATCGGAACAGCTATCAGAGTAAAAGATGTGGTTTATGAAAACCTGACATTCCTTGACACTCCCAATGCGGTTATCGTTGCCGTTAAAGCAGCAAGAGGTATGACTGCCGAGGAAATTGCCGAAGAGGAAGCCGCTGAAGCTGCTGCTGCAGAGGCTGCTGCCGAAGGTGGTGAAGGTGCTCCAAAAGAAGAGGCCAAGGGAGACGAATAATATTTATCCCGATTGATAAAAATTCCAAATTCCGACTTTTTAGGGATTTGGAATTTTTTTATGTATAATTTTGCAAAAAACAAACACATGAAATATTTAATTGCCTGTCTGGGAAATATTGGTGCCGAATATGCAAACACAAGGCACAATATCGGTTTTGTTGTTGCTGATGCCATTGCACAGGAAGGCGGGGCTTCTTTTAAAACAGAACGACTGGCGGATGTTACAAAAGTAAAGTTTAAAGCACGTAATCTCGTGATAATCAAGCCATCTACATACATGAATCTAAGTGGCAAAGCGGTTAAATATTGGCTCGACAAAGAAAAAATTCCCGTTGAAAAACTACTTGTTGTTGTTGATGATATAGCCCTGCCAACAGGCACTCTCAGACTAAGACCAAAGGGAGGTGACGGAGGCCATAACGGCTTGATAAGCATCATTGAAAGCCTCGGAACAAGCAATTTCGCAAGACTCAGAATCGGAATCGGAAACGACTTTGCCCGCGGCTATCAGTCCGACTACGTGTTAGGGCAATGGACTAAAACCGAGGAAGAGATACTGATACCCAAAATAAAAACCGCAGTTGATATTATTAAAAGCTATGTTACTATCGGCCTTGTGAGAACAATGACACTTTATAATAAAAAGGGATAGAGCAGGATAACCCGAGGCTACTGAAAAAACTTAAATATTGGGCTGCAACCTACAAGTAGAGAACCCGTTAGTCCGGATTATTATTACAATATTCCTTCCCAAACAAAACAATCCTTAAAATCTTCGGCAATACCGGTCATTTCCTTGAAAATACCATACACCGCCGAGCCGCTACCGCTCATTGAAGCAAAAACGGCACCCGCATCATATAGCTTTTCTTTAATCTTCATTATTTCAGGATAATTTTGGAAAACCGGCTTTTCAAAATCATTTGCTAAAATTCCTTTCCAGTGCTCAATGGGCCTGCCGATAATTTCTTTTATCGGTACTGCAGGTATGGAAGGTTTAATTAATGAATAGGCCTCGCCGGTATTGATATGTACTTCCGGTTTTACAATTTTAATATAGTATCCTTTCAAATCAACCTCGACATTTTCAAAAACATCTCCCCTGCCCTTTGCCAATACAGGTCTGTTCTCAATAAAAAACGGGCAGTCGCTACCGAGTTTTGCAGCATAATGCTGCATCCTTTTCGTTGTTAATGAAAGATTGAAAAGAGAATTTAAAAGCTTAATGGCAAAAGCGCCGTCGGCTGATCCGCCACCCAGTCCGGAACCCATTGGTATAGTCTTAAGAAGATGAATTGCAACCGCATCAAGATTAAAATCTTCTTTCAACAGTTTGTATGCTTTCACAACGAGATTGTCATCGGAATTACCCGGTATTTGCAAGCCTGACATTTCAAAAGAAAACTTACCGGAAGGAGAAATAATAATCTCCAGAACATCATTAAGAGGTACGGGATACATCACGGTTTCCAGAGTATGAAACCCGTTATCCGACTTTCCTGTTACCGACAGACCAAGATTTATTTTGCAATTGGGAAACAGAAGCATAACAAATTTTTAACAAAACTATACAAATTAGTGAAAGGACTGATAAAAAAAATACAAGCAATATTCCACATTTTAATAGTAATTTTGCATTGCAAATATTATATTTTATCATCATTGGACTATGGCTCTCATAAATTCGGTTATATCCTGGTTAATGAAAAAGCGGTTTCATCAGATCGAACTTTTTATGAAGTATCCGCTTGAGGTACAGGAAGAGTGGTTTAAGAAACTTATTTCGCAGGCAAAGAATACCGAATGGGGAAAGAAATATGATTATGCAAGTATCGGTTCCGTTAAAGAATTCAAGGAAAGAGTTCCTGTTAACAACTACGAAACACTTAAACCGTATATTGACCGGTTGCGCAAAGGTGAGCAGAACATTCTCTGGGGTTCTGAAATAAAATGGTTTGCCAAATCATCGGGTACGACAGCCGGAAAAAGCAAATATATCCCAGTCAGCACCGAATCGCTGGAAGAGTGTCATTATAATGTTGGTAAGGATATGCTCTCAATATACTGCAACAACTATCCAGACACATATATTTTTGACGGACGCGGCCTTGCTATGGGAGGAAGCCATAAGATTACCGAAATTAATAATGAAAACTATTATTCCGGTGACCTTTCCGCCATTATTGTACAAAACCTGCCATATTGGGCTGAATTTATCAGAGTACCGAAGCGCTCCGTTGCTTTGATGGATGAATGGGAAAGTAAAATTGAGAAGATGGCAACCTCAACCATTAGTCATAATGTAACAAACATACTCGGTGTACCTTCCTGGACTCTGTTGCTTTTAAGAAGAATCCTGGAAATTACGGGAAAGGAAAACATCCTTGAAGTTTGGCCTAATCTTGAGGCTTTTTTCCACGGAGGTGTAAATTTTGCTCCTTACAAAAAGCAGTTTGAACAGATAATCCCGTCCGAAAATATGCACTATATGGAAACTTACAGTGCTTCAGAAGGGTTTTTCGGATTACAGGATCAGATTGACAGTGACGAACTCTTACTAATGCTGGATTATGGTGTCTTTTATGAATTTATGCCGATGGACCAGCTCGGAACTGAAAACCCGGAAACACTTTCATTGAGTGAGGTTGAACTCGGAACAAATTATGCTATGGTAATTTCAACAAATGGAGGACTCTGGAGATACATCATAGGCGATACCGTGCAATTCACTTCTTTAAGTCCGTTTAGGATAAAGATTACGGGAAGGACAGTCAACTTTATAAATGCTGTTGGAGAAGAATTGATTATTGATAATGCCGAAAAGGCTCTTACTATTGCTTGTCAAAAAAGTAATGCCATAATAAGTGAATATACCGCAGCCCCTGTTTACTTTAAAGAAGGTGAAAATGCAGCTCACGAGTGGCTCATTGAATTTGAAAAAGAACCGGAAAATATTGATTTTTTTACTGAAACTTTTGATAATGCCCTGAAGTCACTAAATTCGGATTATGAGGCAAAACGCTACCATAATATGGTATTGAGAGAGCCGGTTATAAGGGTCATTCCAAAAGGTGTATTTTATAATTGGTTAAAGTCAAAAGACAAGCTGGGAGGGCAACACAAGGTGCCCCGTTTGTCTAACGACAGAAGATATGTTGATGAAATTATGAGTTTGGTTAATTAATTTTTTGAGTAATTTTCATTATCTGAGAAAAAAATACTATTTTTATCCGATAAAAAAAATAAGATATGCATATAGCTATAGCAGGAAACATAGGTTCGGGAAAAACAACCCTGACACGCCTTCTCGCCAAAAACTTCGGTTGGGAAGCACACTTTGAAGATGTTGATACAAACCCATATCTGAATAGTTTTTATGAAGATATGCAGCGGTGGTCGTTCAACCTGCAAATTTATTTTCTTAACAGCCGTTTCAGGCAGGTAGTCGAAATAAGAAACAGCGGTAAAACAGTTATTCAGGACAGAACAATTTATGAGGATGCATATATTTTTGCACCTAATCTGCACTCTATGAACCTGATGACAACAAGGGATTTTGAAAATTACATCTCTCTTTTTGAATTGATGAGTTCGTTTATTCAACCTCCCGATTTACTGATATACCTGAGGGCTTCCGTACCGACTCTTGTAAATCAAATCCAAAAACGGGGAAGAGAATATGAAGAGGCTATCAGACTTGATTATCTGAAAAAACTTAATGAACGCTACGAGGCCTGGATTACAAAATACAATCTTGGAAAACTGTTAATATTTGACGTTGATAATCTTGATATTCAGGATAATCCGTCTGACCTTGCAATGATTATTGAAAAAGTGAATGCCGAGCTCCACGGGTTGTTTTAGGAAGATGTCTATTACAAAACAAATTGAAATAGATAAAGTCACTTTTTTAAGAAAAATGAAATAATCTACTTTACACAAATCAATAATAATTTCAACCGATAGAATGAAAAAATACCACAACCATAGCGAATCTTTTAAAAATGCGACAATTGCTTTTCTTTTCATATTTGTTTTCTTTTCTTGCGGCAATAGTGTGATAAAAAAGGAATTTTGTAATTCCGAAGGGCAACAGGTTGTACAGGAATGGTTCAACGATAATCAAATTAAATCAAGTATCATCTATTTCGATAAATCGGGAGAAAATTACGTTTCGGTATCATATAACATACAAGGAAGGATGATTGACTCTGCGGTTTATAAAAACGGACACCCGGAAGGAGTGCATAAGTATTTTGATGCAAACTCCGGTCTTACTCACATTGAAACCTATAAAAACGGAATGCTGACAGGTATTTCCAAAGCCATATATGATAACGGAGTTACCAGTTTCCAGGGCTATATGAAAAATAATAATAAAGCCGGGGAATGGATTTTTCATTACCGTGACGGAAGACCCATTACTTATGAATTTTATGACTCATCGGGAAAGATAAAATATTTTAAAAAATATGATGATTCCGGTAACACGGAAAAAGTCACCGGATCAGGAATTATAGATGTTGTTCTCAATACTGAAAAAACGGATGCCAATACTTTAATAAAAGCCAATGTAACTGTTGCATCTCCTTCGGGTTCCAAAACAGGTTTATCCGTTTCAAAAGATGGGACTACTATTGTTAATTCGTACAATTTAAAAAAGCCTGTCATTCAATTCGTTTTTCCCGAAGATAAAAAAGGAGAAAAGATTTATAATTTCATCTTAACGATGAAAGATGAAAAAAACGGCAAAACCGAAGAGTATTCGGTTAAAAAAACCATAATTGTAAAATAAATTTATGAAAGCACTCGGCATCATACCGGCCCGTTATGCATCCACACGTTTCCCCGGAAAACCACTTGCTCTGATCAACGGAAAACCCATGATACAACGAGTGTACGAGCAATGCCTGAAAGCAAAATCGCTTAATGCGGTTACGGTTGCCACTGATGATGAGCGTATTGAAAAAGTTGTGAAAGAGTTCGGCGGCAATGTTATGTTGACATCCGCACATCACAATAGCGGAACCGAGCGCTGTAATGAAGTGGTGGAAAAATTCATTGACAGCGGAGAATCATTCGACATTGCCATTAACATTCAGGGTGATGAGCCGTATATAGAACCCGCACAGATTGACCTTGTAGTTTCCTGTTTTAATGATGAAACCGTGAAAATCGGAACATTAATTAAAAAAATAAAAACCGGAAAGGAGCTTTTCAACCCGAATGTTGTTAAAGTTATCACACGTAACGACGGGACTGCACTATCTTTTAGTCGTCAGGCAATTCCCTTTATCAGAGGTATCGAAAAAACCAAATGGCTGAAGCATCACGATTTTTTTAAACATATCGGAATTTATGCATACCGTACTGAAGTGTTAAATACGATAGCATATCTTAATGCAACGCCTCTCGAAAAGGCCGAACTGCTGGAGCAACTTCGCTGGATGGAAAATGGATATGAGATAATGACAAAGAAAACAGATATTGAAAGTATTTCGATTGATACGCCCGAAGATATTATTAAACTGACTGAATAGGACGGATTTCAAACTTCAACGCATTCACTTATGTAATTTCCGGTTACAACAGTTCCAGTCTTTCGGAATCCTGCTTAATAAAAATAAAAAGAAGGATAGTAAAACCCCACAACGAAGAACCGCCGTAGGAAATAAACGGTAGCGGAATACCGATTACCGGAAATAATCCGATTGTCATACCAAGGTTAATGGTGAAATGGAAAAAAAGTACCGAGGCTACTCCATACCCGTAAATTCTACTGAATTTCGATCGCTGTCGTTCTGCAAGAAATATCAGTCGTATCAGAAGTGCCAGAAACAGCATAATCAAAATAAAGGACCCCACAAACCCCCACTCTTCACCAATGGTACAAAATATAAAGTCGGTACTTTGCTCGGGAACAAAATCGAATTTCGTTTGTGTGCCCTTAAGAAATCCTTTACCCGAAAACCCACCGGACCCTATTGCTATCTTCGACTGATGGACGTTGTAGCCCGCTCCTCTGATGTCTGTTTCAATACCGAGTAATACATTTATCCTCTTTTTCTGATGAGGTTCAAGCACATTTTCAAAAACATAGTCAACACTCAAAACATACATGGATGCAATGATGAAAACGCCAATTAAAGGGAACAATCTTTTACGTACTGCTTTATTAAGTAAATAGAAAAGGATAAACAATGCCGCAATAATTCCAATAACTATAAACTTATTTACCAGCAGAGTGACCACAAACAAAATGGCAACAATTAGTCCCAATATGAGCAGGTTACCTGAAAGTCCTTCGCGATATAAAACAAGTATGAAAGATGTATAAACAAGAGCGGAACCGGTATCGTGTTGCAGCAGGATAAGCATAGCCGGAAACATTATGATAAAAGCAGCTACAACCTTTGTTTTGAATTTTGAAAAGTCCTTATCAATACCGCTTAAATATTTTGCCAGGGCAAGAGCTGTTGCAAACTTTCCCAGTTCGGCAGGCTGCAGCGAAAAGCTTCCGATTTGAAACCACGATTTTGAACCTGCAATCTCCCTCCCGAACAGCAATACGCCTATCAAAAGCATCAATGTTAAAAAGTATATCAAATACGAAAAAGTTGAGAAGAATTTTGCGTCAATCAGCAATATAACAAGGGCAAGCAAAACCGAAGTTCCAATCCATAGCAACTGTTTACCGTAATTTTGCGTCATATCCAGAATACTTCCGTGTTCTTCATTGTAAACGGCTGCATAGATATTTACCCAACCTACAAGCACAAGAATCAGGTATAGAAGTACCGTTATCCAGTCAATATTTTGTAATATGTTATTTCCCCTTCTCAATATCTTGAAATTAAATTTCCGTCCAGAATTCGTTTTTCCAGTCTTGGTCGTGTTATCGTGTCATTCAGATATTGTTCGATCATAAGCGAAGCTATTGGAGCCGCCCATGTTGATCCGTAACCGGAATTTTCCACAATCACCGACATTGCTATTTTAGGATTATCCATCGGTGCGAAAGCTACAAAAATAGAATGGTCTTTTCCGTGAGGATTTTGAACAGTTCCGGTTTTGCCGGCAATTTTTACACCTTCAAGTTTTGCCCAGCGTGCCGTACCGTGTTCTCCTTCAAAAACTTCCAGCATAGCTTCTCTAACAACATCAAATTTGTCGGGCTCTACCATTGTCTTTTTCTTCACCCTGAATTCTTTAATAATGTTATCAGGACTTCCCGTTGCTTCCACAATATGAGGAGGATAGTAATAGCCTTTGTTAGCAATTATAACCGATTCGTTAGCAAGTTGCAAAGGCGTTACCAGTATTTCACCCTGTCCGATTGCGAGAGAACGTATTGTAAGAGCATTCCAATGACCTTTCCCGTAAATTTTATTAAAATATTCGGCAGTGGGCACATTCCCGCTAACTTCAAAAGGAATATCGGTTTTAAATTTGGTTCCAAAACCAAAACTCAAAACATAACTCCGCCATACTTTATAGGCCTCCTCGGCAGAGCGGTATTTTGGATTGTTAATTATTGACTTGAAAACATTCCAGAAGTACGGGTTACAAGATTGTTCAATGGCTTGTTGAAGCTGAAGCGGAGACTGATGGTTATGAGTACATTTTATTGGTGTCGTAGCCGGACCGTAGCAAACATAAGATGTTGATTTCCTAAGTACATTCTCCTGGAGTCCGATAAGTGCCTGGACAGGCTTAAAGGTGGAGCCGGGTGAATATGTCCCCATAATCGCCCTGTTAAGCAATGGCTTAAGTGAATCGTGCATTAGCAGTCCGAAGTTCTTACCCCTCACTCTCCCGACAAGCAGGTTCGGATCGTATGTCGGGCTGGTTACAAAAGCAAGAATACCACCGGTTTCAGGATCTATTGCCACTATACTCCCAATCTTATTTTGCATAAGCCTCTCGGCATAAGCCTGCAAATCAGCATCAATGGACAGATAAAGGTCTTTGCCGGGAACCGAAAGAGTGTCGTACTTTCCGTTTTTATAACTTCCCTGCTGTCTGTTGTGAACATCAACCATCACCATTTCAACACCTTTCCTGCCTCTCAAATCTTTCTCAAAAAACTTTTCAATTCCGCTTTTACCGATATAATCACCCTGAGAATAGTAGCTGTCGGCTTTCATCTCTCTGCTGTTTACCTCACCGATATAACCGAGAGTATGGGCTGCAATGGGTCTTGTGTATTTTCTGAGCGAACGGGTCTGAACATAAAAACCGGGAAACTTATAAAGTTTCTCCTCAAGATAGCCAAACTCATGTTTTGATATCTGTTCAAGAAAAATGGACGGCTTATAGCGAGAATATTTTTTAGCCTTTTTCATCTTTACTTTAAAAACGGAATCCGAAATATTGAGAACCCTGCAAAACTCCGCCGTATCCATATCCTTTACCTGGCGGGGAATGACAAGCAGGTCGTAAGCAGCTTCATCGTACACAAGCAGTTCGCCGTTACGATCGTATATTCTGCCACGATTGGGATAAATTGTAATTTTCCGGAGTACATTATTCTCGGCAGACAGAATATATGAGTCGTCAAAAACCTGAAGTATCAGTAATCTGACGATAAAAATAACCGCCACAATAACAAAGATAGCAATGACGACATATTTCCGTTCCGATAAGTTCCTGTTCATAATCCTCGTACCCTTACGAAAAAACTGCAAGAGAGATGCAAAAATACGGAAAAGAAATGTATTGCAAAGCGATTAAAAAAAATACTTTGACCCTATTTCGGAGCAATCCTTAACAGGAAAATGGCGAGAATTCCGAAAATTACATTGGGAATCCAAACGGCAAGGATCGGATTAAGGTCACCGCGGGTAGCAAAAACGGTTGATACTTGCTGAAAAAATATGAACCCGAATGCAAGTGCTATTCCCAACCCGATATGCATACCTATCCCACCTCGCACTTTCCTGCTCGACAGAGACACTCCGATCATTGTCAATATAATGGTGGCAAACGGAAAAGCCATTCTCTTTTGTTTCTCCACCTCATATTCCTTTATTTTCTCCGAACCTTTCAGTTTTTCTTTTGCAATGAAATCCCTCAGTTCATAAAAATTCAATGTTTTCAGGTCGTCCAGAATAAATGAAAACTCCCTTGGATCCAAATTTATAAGGGTGTCCAGCTCCCTGCCCTTTCGTAATGTTTCATCCGTTCCGTCAAAGGTTCTGATATAATAATCCTTGATTTTCCATAACCCGGAAAGGCTGTCCCAAAGAATCCGGGATGAATTTAATTTGTAAACAAGTTTATTAGCCTTAAATTTTTCAAGAGAAAATTTATATCCTGTATTTGTTTGATTATTATAACTTTCGAGATAAACAAAGGTGCCGGGTTTTATCTGCATATGCATATTGTAATCCCTGTTTCTGTACGGATTTTTTAAATATGTCTTTTCAAAAACCATCATTGTCTTATTGGTATGCGGAATCAGAAAGTTTGCAAGATAAAATGACATCAGTCCAAGTGCAGTAGCAGCAATAAGATATGGCCGCAGAAATCGCCAAAAGCTCACTCCGCTACCGAGTATTGCCACAATTTCACTATCTGTTGCCATTTTTGAAGTGAAAAAAATAACTGCTATAAAGGTAAAAAGATAGCTGAAAAGGTTAACAAAATATGGAATAAAGTTTATGTAATATGAAAAGATGATCTCCGATAGTGGTGCATCCTTTTCAATGAAGTCATCAATCTTTTCCGAGATATCAAAAATGATAACGATAACAATAAGAAGTGATATGGCAAAAAAGAAAGTGCCGAGAAATTTCTTAATTATATAGATATCAATCTTTTTCAAATCTTACAGTCTTGTTCCGAGTTTTTTAATCATTTTATTTTTCCACCACACAAAATCCCCGCTTAAAATATGCTCTCTGGCTTCATTGACAAGCCAGAGATAAAAAGCCAGATTATGCAGGCTGGCAATCATACCTGCCAGCATCTCCTGCGAAATCAGCATATGCCTCAGAAAGGCTTTTGAATACTGTTTGTCAACAAATGATGTTCCCTCTTGATCCAAAGGGCTGAAATCATTTTTCCACTTTTCATTTTTAATGTTTATGATTCCGTTTTTAGTATATAAAAGACCGTGTCTTGCGTTACGTGTCGGCATCACACAATCGAACATATCCACACCGAGGGCTATGCTTTCCAGAATGTTGACAGGAGTTCCCACACCCATCAGATAACGCGGTTTATCTTCGGGAAGTATGCGACAAACCAGATCTGTCATTTCATACATCATCTCATGCGGCTCGCCGACGGAGAGCCCGCCAATTGCATTTCCATCGGCTCCGTATCCGGCAATCACCTCCGCCGACTCCTTCCTCAAATCTTTATAAACACTACCCTGAACAATGGGAAACAATGCCTGACTATGACCATACTTCGGTTCGCTTTTCTCAAAATGAGTTATGCACCTGTTCAGCCACTGATGAGTCAGGTCAAGAGATTTTCTTGCATAATCATAATCACAAGGATACGGAGTGCATTCATCGAAAGCCATAATAATATCAGCTCCTATAGTTCTTTGGATGTCAACAACATATTCAGGTGTAAACTTATGTTTGGAACCGTCAATGTGGGAATTGAAAAGCACACCTTCTTTACTAAGTTTTCTTGTGTTGGCAAGTGAATATACCTGATAACCGCCGCTATCGGTAAGTATTGGCTTATCCCAACCGTTGAATTTATGAAGTCCTCCTGCATTTTCAATTACCTCAAGTCCGGGTCTTAAATAGAGATGATATGTATTGCCAAGAATAATCTGTGCCTTAGTGTCCTCATTAAGTTCTTTGATGTGAACAGCCTTTACCGCTCCTGTTGTTCCCACAGGCATAAAGATCGGCGTCTTTATTTTTCCGTGACCCGTAGTAATGACACCTGCCCGGGCAGACGATCCGGTATCTTTTTTTTCTAATTCAAACTGCATTAAATTGTATTATAATTTCTCCGCAAAGGTATATTAATTCTTAAACATAGCTTGTACCGGCTTTTCTGCATTAAAATCCCATTGTTAACAATATTTTATTTTTTTATCGTCAAAATCCGGAATCATTCAATATTTTTGTTCATTGAAAACTAAAATACCGGAAATGGAGATAGACTTTCTTTATAATTATGTATTTTGGGTGTTTGCCGCATCGGCAGCCATTCAGCTTCTGTATTTCTGGATGATTTTCAGCCGTTTTGCTTTTTACAAGGATAAGGTAAAACCACAGGCGGATATTCCCGTTTCCGTTATTATCTGCGCAAAAAACGAATACCAAAACCTGAAAGAATATTTGCCGCTTATACTTGAGCAGGATTATTCCGATTTTGAGGTTGTTGTTGTCAATGATGCCTCCGATGACGAAACAATCTTCTTTCTTGAGGATATGGAACGTAAATACGGAAATCTTAAAATTGTGACTCTTATGCAGGATCTCAATTTTTTCTCTGGCAAGAAATTTCCTCTTTCCGTCGGAATCAAATCGGCAAAAAATGAGCATTTGTTGTTGACCGATGCCGATTGCCGGCCTGCATCCCGGAATTGGATCAGGGAGATGGCAGGCAAGTTCTCTTCAAAAAAAGATATCGTTCTTGGTTACGGTGCATACAATGAAGAAGCGGGCTTTTTAAATAGAATTATCCGCTACGAAACGGCAACAACGGCACTTCAGTATTTCTCGTACGCCTTGAGCGGAATACCTTATATGGGTGTCGGCAGAAACCTGGCTTATAAAAAGGAGCTATTCATCAAAAGCAAAGGATTTATTTCGCACTATAATGTGGCTTCCGGCGATGATGATCTTTTTGTGAATAAGGTCGCCGGCAAATCCAACACCACAATTTGTGTCGGCAAAGAGAGTTTTACTTTTTCAAAGCCTCAGAAGTCTGTAAGAACCTGGTTCAGGCAAAAAAGAAGACACTTATCGGCAGGAAAATATTATAAGTTCAAACATCTTTTTTTATTAGGAACCTGGTCGCTCAGCACCTTTTTGTTTTATCTGCTCTTTATTTTTTTGTTGATTGTTAACTTTTTAACTGTTGCTGTGCTCTCTATCTTTGCCGTTAGACTATTATCTCAGTTAATTATTTATAAAAAAACATTTAATAGGTTAAATGAAAAAAAATTATTACTAATTTCGCCGCTTGTTGAAGTGATATTATTAGTACTGTATCCGGTAATTATAATTTCTAACCTGTTTGTTAAGCAGAATAGATGGAAGTAGCAACGCATTTAACAGAAAAAGCATTACGTGATTATAAGCTGGTCAAGCTGGCTATAGAAGAGGGCGATCAAAAAGCTTACGCTGAATTGATGGGCAACTATCGTGATTCGCTCTATTTTATGCTGCTGAAAATGACAAATAATCCGCACGATGCCGAAGACTTGACAATTGAGGCTTTTGGAAAAGCATTTAAAAAACTGCATCAATATACTCCCGATTACGCATTTAGTACCTGGCTGTTTAAGATTGCCTCTAATAATTGTATTGATTTTATTCGTAAGAAAAAGAAATATACTTTTTCTATTGACCAGAATTATGATGATGAAGACGGCACGGAAATGGCAATCCGGATTCCCTCTCAGACCTTAAATCCTGAAGAAGAGATCGTTAAGCAGCAGAAGATAAAACTTATGCGTCAGGTTGTGGAAAAATTGAAACCTCATTATCGCACATTAATTGAGCTTAGATATTTTAAAGAGTATTCCTATGATGAAATTGCCGAAGAACTTAATCTTCCGCTTGGCACTGTTAAGGCACAGCTTTTCAGAGCAAGGGAATTCCTTTATCAGATATTAAAACATTCTAAAGATAAAATTTAACAAACCTTCAACAAACAAAAAAAGACCCCGTCGGGATTTATCCTGACGGGGTCGGTTCATTGCTTAAGGGCTGTTTTGTAAAAAGCTCTAAAAAATTGACATCTGCAAAATAAATCAAATTCACCCCCTTTGTCAAGAGAAAAAAAGTTAACGGTAGGAGAAAAAAAGTTAACGGTAAAATTAGCGGCTTCTGTCTCTGAAAAATCTGTAAACATTAAAAACAGTCAGAATAATCAGAAACAAATCCGGATAATGGTTTTCCGGAGTTCGGGAGATGTCATATGAAAAAAGTGCCAGAATTAAAAAGTTAAGAATTAGAAACCAAATACTCTTTCTGTATCTCAAACGGGAAAAAGAAATAATAATCAATATTACAATTGTTATTACGGGAATTGATGCGTCCATTTTTTGTGATTTTAACAGGCCTCAAAACTACTCATTTTTCTCTATTAAATAATTTTGTAATTTTGACGTTTGTTTGAAATTAATATATAAGAAATATGAAAATTACCGATTTTCAAAAAGCAATATTGACAGGGATTCCCGAGGAACTACCTGCGTTGAAGCCCTATGATACCGGTGTCAGTCATGCACCCAAACGTAAAGATATTTTAACGCCCGAAGAGAAAAAGCTTGCGGTAAAAAATGCTTTACGCTACTTCGACAAAAAACATCATGCTGTTCTTGCCCCGGAATTTAAAAAGGAGCTTGAGGATTACGGCAGGATTTATATGTACCGTTTTCGACCGGATTATAAGATTTATGCCAGAAGTATTGATGAGTATCCGCATAAATCGAAACAGGCGGCAGCTATTATGCTTATGATCAGTAATAATCTGGATGAGGCTGTGGCACAACACCCGCACGAGCTGATTACCTATGGCGGTAACGGAGCAGTATTTCAAAACTGGGCACAGTATCTACTCACAATGAAATATCTTGCCGAAATGACAGACGAGCAGACTTTGGCAATGTATTCGGGAAATCCTTTGGGACTGTTCCCGTCGCATAAAGATGCCCCGCGCGTTGTTGTAACAAACGGAATGGTTGTCCCAAACTATTCAAAACCTGACGATTGGGAAAGGTTTAATGCACTCGGAGTTTCACAATACGGACAGATGACTGCCGGATCGTATATGTACATCGGACCGCAGGGTATCGTCCATGGAACCACTATTACGGTTCTGAATGCCGGAAGAATGATTCAAAAACACAGTGAAGAAGGACTTGGCGGAAAACTGTTTGTCTCTTCAGGTCTCGGAGGGATGTCGGGTGCTCAGGCAAAAGCCGCTGTCATAGCCGGAGCAATCGGTGTTATTGCCGAAGTAAATCCCAAAGCTGTTGAGAAACGGCATAGTCAGGGTTGGGTTGACGAAGTTTATAGCGACCTTGACCAACTGCTGTCGCGAATTGAAAAAGCAAGAGCAGCAAAAGAAGCTGTCTCCCTGGCTTTCCAAGGCAATATTGTTGAGTTGTGGGAGAAATTTGTTGAAAAAGATGTTTTTGTGGAACTTGGTTCCGACCAAACTTCTTTACATAATCCCTGGGCAGGAGGTTATTATCCTGTGGGATTGTCATTTGAAGAGGCCAATAAAATGATGGCTAATAACCCTGAAGAATTTAAAAACAGGGTACGGGAATCTCTAAAAAGACAGGTAAATGCCATAAATGCTCTTACTGCCAAAGGAATGTATTTCTTTGACTATGGAAATGCCTTTTTGCTCGAAGCGGGAAGAGCGGGAGCGGATATTTTTAAAAAAGACGGCAAGTTTAAGTATCCTTCTTATGTTCAGGATATTATGGGGCCTATGTGCTTTGATTACGGTTTCGGACCTTTCCGTTGGGTGTGTACTTCGGGAAAACCGGAAGACCTTGACTTGACTGACACTATTGCTGCAGAAGTGATGGAAGAAATTGCCGCATCGGCACCACCGGAAATAATGCAGCAAATGAAAGATAATATCAAATGGATCAGGGAAGCGAAAAAGAACAAATTAGTGGTTGGATCTCAGGCACGTATCCTGTATGCCGACTGTGAAGGAAGAACAAAAATTGCCGCCGCCTTCAATCGGGCAATAAGAGACGGGAAAATTTCAGCTCCCGTTGTACTTGGTCGCGACCACCACGATGTTTCGGGTACGGATTCCCCATATCGAGAAACTTCCAATATTTATGACGGTTCACAATTTACTGCCGATATGGCAATACAAAACGTCATCGGTGATTCGTTCAGAGGAGCTACCTGGGTTTCAATACATAACGGAGGCGGAGTAGGCTGGGGCGAAGTTATAAACGGCGGTTTCGGAATGGTACTCGACGGTTCCGAAGATTCCGACCGCAGACTCAGACAAATGCTTTACTGGGATGTTAACAATGGTATTGCTCGCAGAAGCTGGGCCAGAAACGACGGTGCACTGTTTGCAATAAAACGCGCAATGAAAGATGAACCGAATCTGAAAGTTACTGTTCCTGTTATTGCTGATGATGATTTAATTGATAAACTATTTTAAATTTTATGGCAAGAGATATTAATTTTACGGATGCAGAGCATTTTGAGTTCCTTAAATCCGTTTCCATATTTAAGAAACTTACGGATACAGAACTTAAACAGGTTGTTAAATATTTATATGTAAAACAGATTGATAAGAATGAAACTGTTTTTGCCCGGCTTTCTTCTGAACAGATTCTATATATTGTGCGCTATGGCAAACTCAAACTGGAGATGCCAGGACAGGAGGATGTTATTTATGAAAAAGGAGATGTCTTCGGGGAAATATCAGTTATAAATCATAAATTCCGTTCGGGAACAATTAAAGCCGTTGAACCCTCTTTACTCATTTCCCTTGCCGGAAAGGATATTTTTAATACAAAAAAAATTCCAGCGGAAATATCTCTGAAGATTATTGTGGAACTGGCGAAAATGATAACCGATTATCTCAGTACCGCTGAAAACACATCTACGTATGCTCTTATTGAGAATGGTGAAAACGATTATGTCGAATTCAAATCAACCCTCCGCTATAATCTTTATACCAAAAAGTTTGATAAAGAGATGGAGCATGCCGCATTAAAAACCATTGCCGCTTTTATGAACTCTTCGGGAGGCACATTACTAATAGGAGTTGATGATGATAAAAATATCCTCGGCCTTAAAAATGATAAATTCAAGGATGATGATAAAACCCTTTTGCATTTGACAAAACTTATTCAGGAGAGAATAGGTATGCAACATACATCATTTGTAAGGGCAGTGATTGAAGGTACGGACGGCAGTAAAATTCTGAGAGTAGATGTAAAGCCTTCGAATATACCTGCTTATCTCACTCATAATAATGATGAGATTTTTTATGTCCGCACCGGCCCGGCTACCGCACAGATGAAAGTCAGCGAAATATACTCTTATATAAATTCGAGATTTTACCACTGAAAAACTTTATCTGAGTTTTAAGAAAATAAAAAAGGCGGACAAATTGTCCGCCTTTTCTATTTTGATTTGAAATGCTATTTTGTTAACACTAATTTTTGCTTATACGTTTTGTTTCCTATCTTAAGATTAACAAAATATATTCCGCTGTGAAGTTCCGCACCGTCAATTTCAATTGAATGTGTACCGGCAGAATATTCTTTGTTATTCACTGAATAAACCTGTTTTCCGATTGAATTGTAAACATTGACGCTTGCAATTTCCGTTTGTGCAGTTGTGAAAGATACATAAGCGGTTTCAGTGAAAGGATTGGGATATATTTGAACGGAATTATTTACCGTCATTTCATCTTCGCCTGTCAATCCTATGGTAAACTCCGCTCCCGACATATAACCGAAATCATAACCCTCTGCAAAAATATTGCTTCCGTCGTATGCAAGTTTATAATTACCGATACCTGTTAGTCCGTCACCACCCGTATCATAAATTGAGAAGGCATAGCAACCGTTATCGGGAAGGTCGAAATACTCAATAACATACTGGCCGGGATTTGTATAAGGTCCGCCCGAATAAAGAACCGTTCCTTCCGAATCCTTTAATTCCCACGTTGTCTCTTCCGGATTGTCATCAAGCTTGAGAGCAAGTGCCACAGGGGAGGTTACATTTTGTGCTTCCTCAAAAGAAACGGTCTTTGAGTTGTTCTGTGGAAACTGATCAGCCTGTCCGTTGGGATTTTCAAGGGTAACTTCAATATTATTATTCGCAACTACATTTACATCAATGGCAGGAAGGTCAATAAGAGCCGACTCCATTGTAGGAAGACTGCCTGTCCATGGGTATGTTTGCTGTGTCCCGCCGTTAACACTGTAAACAACGTCAAAACTTGTGAGTGTCTCCAATCCGAAGTTTGTTACCAGTACTGAAGGCTCAACCGAACTGTTACACATTGCCTGCGGTACATACACATCTTTTAAAGAAATATCGTAATCATTTGTTGAGGCAAACTCCGACAGATCATATTTTACCGTTTGAAAAACCTCTTTTGTGCTTAAATCCTGAACAAAAAATACAACTTCACAATTTTCGTTGACCCAAGATGGTTGCATTGTAAAGTTTACTGATACCTCTTGTGTATTACCCGAAGAAAAGTCGAGAGATGTACCAAATTGATTTGGAACCATAAGCCTCTCAACCCATTCAAGATGATCCTGTCCCTGCCAGCTTTGTTGAATTCCCGATTCCGTAACGGCACACATCAACTTCAGGTTAGAACTGTTATTTGTCGCAACTTTGTTTACCGTTACTATTATATTATATTCAATCAATCCTCCGTTTGTGCCGTCAACATCAATGGTGAACGGTGATTGAATCGCAATCCGTTGATTATATTTGGGAAGATATGAACTATACATGCTCGAAGTATGGTTACCACCCTCAACACTCAGTACACCATCGAAAAATGCGGTAGGAACTCCTAATATATTATAATAGCTGCTTCTTGCCGCAGAATAAGTGTTCTCATATG
The DNA here is from genome assembly GCA_026984135.1 of Bacteroidales bacterium. Taxonomy (GTDB): domain Bacteria; phylum Bacteroidota; class Bacteroidia; order Bacteroidales; family JAADJA01; genus JAADJA01. The sequence goes on along the minus strand of JALSSR010000093.1, from coordinate 2,085 downwards.
TGTCGCCCGTATGATACTCAATAACAGCCACTTGTTTGCCGTTGGCAATAAGGTCTTCGGCACCCATTGCAGCACCCGGGCAATAGTAACACCAAGTACCCGTTACAATTTCCAAAAGAACATTCTCTCTGTCAACCTGCTGGGCAAAAATATACCCGGACATCAGAAAGACAACTGATAAAAATAAAGCTTTTAATTTCATAATAGTTTAATTTAAGTTTAAAATGTTTGCAAATATATATATTTTTGTATATGTATTTTATAATTTTTTCTGATAGACACTTTTACAGCAGCCAAAGTTGTCATTTTCCAAACTTTTTTTGTTTTTTAACATTTGTTAGCATAGTTTTTGTATATTTTTGTAAAGTTGTTTCGTTAAAGAGACAACTATTTAAATTTTACTTTTGTCTAACGAGTATAAAAATAAAATGATTATGAAAAAAATTATCTCTACACTCTTTTTTATTGCGATGGTTTTTAGTGTCGCATTTACTCAGAACTTAGAAGTTTATTTTGAAAACGAACTTTTGGAACCGGGACAGGAAATCACTATTGGCGGTGAAGCAACAAGTTCTGCAATAGTTATTGATGCTATTGACGTTAAAAACATCACCTCTACCGGGATGCATGTTAAATGTGCAAGGACGGATATAGACATCGTTCCCGGCACAACAAATTCATTTTGCTGGGGGTTGTGTTATCCTCCGACAACAGATACATCAGCTGTATCCGTTATGATTGATCCCGATGGAATTTACGATGAATTCAGCGGTGATTATTATCCTGACGGAAACGAAGGTGAGTCAACAATAAAGTACACATTCTTTAATGAGGAGAATCCGTCGGATAATGTTTCAATAATAGTGAAGTACTCAACTCTTGTAAGCGTACCGGATCCTCTTAACTTCAAACTGTCGGCAGCCTATCCGAATCCGGCTAACAGTTTCGTAAAATTTGATTACGATTTTAATGAGACACCTGCAAATTCAAAGGTCGTCATTTACGATTTACTGGGTTCAACAGTAAAAGAAATTGGAATCAACAACACTTTTGGTTCTTTGAAAATAAATACATCCGATTTTAAAGAGGGTATCTATTTTTATTCACTTGTGGTCAACAATGAGCCTGCAAAGACTCAAAAACTGATTATTAGACACTAAGCAAAAACTTATAAATAAATAAAAAAGCCCCGACTCCGTCGGGGCTTTTTTTAATCCTATTTTGCTATCCGGAAATATGGATTATCAAATCCCGAATTCCTTTTTGATCTTATCCACAAAATCAAGTTTCTCCCAGGTAAACAGTTCAACCGTTACCTCTTTGCTTCCATTATATGGTGACGAGAATTTCTTAACCACTTCAACGGGAGTTCTTCCCATATGTCCGTATGAGGCTGTCTCAAGATAAATCGGATTTCTAAGCTTAAGTCTGTCCTCTATTGCGGCAGGACGGAGGTCGAAAAGCTTTTTTATCTTTTCTGCAATCTCACCGTCCGTCAATTTGACCTTTGAAGTTCCGTAGGTCTCAACAAAAACACCGACCGGTTCGGCAACGCCAATTGCGTAAGAGAGTTGAACAAGTATTTCATCAGCTACGCCGGCTGCAACCATATTCTTTGCAATGTGCCGGGAAGCATAAGCAGCTGAACGGTCAACCTTTGAAGGATCTTTCCCCGAAAAGGCACCACCACCGTGAGCACCTTTGCCACCATATGTGTCAACAATAATTTTTCTTCCGGTAAGACCGGTATCACCGTGAGGTCCGCCAATCACAAACTTTCCCGTCGGATTCACATGAAGGATAATGTTGTCATCAAACAGTTTCTGAACTCTTTCAGGCAACAACTTAACGGTTCTGGGAATCAGTATGTCACGCACATCCTCTTTTATCTTGGCAAGCATCTCCTCATCATCGTCCATAAACTGATCGTGTTGCGTTGAAACAACTATTGTGTGTACTCTTGCCGGTTTGTTATTGTCATCATATTCGATGGTAACCTGTGATTTTGAGTCGGGTCTGAGGTATGTCATATTAATACCCTCTTTTCTTATTGCAGCAAGTTCCTGGAGAAGAATATGTGAAATA
>JALSSR010000092.1 GCA_026984135.1 Bacteroidales bacterium | reverse complement strand
AGGCTAAGAGGCATATAATCATCGGTCTCTTTGCTGGCATAACCGAACATCATTCCTTGGTCGCCTGCACCCTGATTGTATCTATCTTCACGCTCCACACCCTGCCGGATATCACCCGACTGCTCGTGAATAGCCGAAAGCACTCCACAGGAATTGCCTTCGAACATATATTCTCCCTTTGTGTAGCCTATATCGTTTATGACACTACGTGAAACCTGTTGTACATCAACATAAGCCGATGAATGAACCTCTCCGGCAACAATAACCTGTCCTGTAGTAACCATTGTCTCGACAGCTACTTTCGAATCAGGGTCATAAGCAAGAAAATAATCTAAAATTGCATCTGAAATCTGATCGGCAACCTTGTCAGGATGTCCTTCCGATACCGATTCCGAAGTGAATAAATATCCCATTTTTTTACATTTAATGTTTAATATTTTTATTAATTGCCTGGAAACCGTTGATTGAAAGGTGGTAATAAAACTGTTTTAGCATTTTTTACCGGGGTTGCAATCAATCAAATCTTTCCCCAAACGAGCGGCAAAGGTATAATTAATTAATTTAAGCATCAAAATTTATTTCATTAAAAAAAAATATAAAATTTACTTGATTTTTAATATTTATTTTTATTATCTTTGTCGTCTAAGGATTTTTTAGAAATTTTTTAAAAAAAAGTTGTTATTATAAATTTTTGTATATCTTTGCAGCCCCAAAAATAAATTGGAAAGAGGATATTAAAAATTAAGATATGGCAAATCATATTTCAGCATTAAAGAGAATTCGTCAGAACGAAAAAAGAAGATTGCATAACAGATATTATGCAAGGACAATGCGTAATGCGGTTAAAAAATTTCGCACAATAACAGATAAAAAAGAAGCTGAAGAGCAATTCCCGAAGATAGCATCATTAATAGATGGTATTGCAAAGAGGAATATAATACATAAAAATAAAGCTGCAAACCTAAAGTCGAAACTTGCAAAACAAGTGAACGCTTTATAGCAAAGATCTTTTTTTTTCATGGCTTTTGGGTTGGGTCCCTGCCGTCAGGCGGGGGCCTTTTTTTATTTTGTGAAAGTGTTAAAAAAATATTTTACCTTTGGTTCTTTAAATTGCATTGACCATGATAGAATCCGATAAAGAATATTTTCCCATAAACCAATGGGCTGAAGATGACAGACCAAGGGAAAAATTGTTACTTAAAGGAAAAGCCAGTCTTAGTGATGCCGAACTGATTGCAATTTTGATGGGTTCGGGTAGCAGGAAAGAGTCAGCCGTTGATCTTGCAAAGCGAATATTGCATGATGTGAACGATAATCTGATAGAGCTCTCAAAACTTGATGTTGCAAGCCTTAAAAAGTACAAAGGTGTCGGTGAAGCCAAGGCCATATCAATCATTGCTGCCCTCGAACTGGGTAAACGCAGAAGGTCCGCAGAACCGCTGGAAAGAAAAACCATAACTTCTTCACAAATGGTTTTTGAATATGCTCAGACTCTTGTTGCGGACAATATTTACGAGTCGTTCTATATTATCCTCTTATCAAGAGCAAACAAAATAATAAAGTCGGTGCTGATTGGTGAAGGTGGGACAGCAGGTACTCTTGTTGATCCCAAAAGGATTTTCAAAACAGCTCTCGACAATAACGCAAACTCAATAATTCTTTGCCACAATCATCCGTCAGGCAACATTAAACCAAGTGAACAGGATATAAGACTTACCAGAAAACTGAAGAAACTCGGTGATATGATGGAAGTCGGTATCCTTGATCATATTATAGTTGGTGATAATAAATATTATAGTTTCGCGGATGAAAATATGATGAATGGATAAGAATTACGGATGACAGATAAAAATAATCGGAAGAATGATAAAAGTAGTAACTATTATAGGAGCAAGGCCGCAAATAATAAAAGCTGCTGCCCTGAGCAGGGCTGTCAGAACGAAGTTTGCCGGTCAGATAAAAGAGGTGATAGTCCATACGGGACAACACTATGATAAGAATATGTCGAAAGTGTTTTTTGATGAGATGGGAATACCCGAACCCGACTATAATCTCGGTGTCGGTTCGGGGTCTCATGGAAGCCAGACGGCATTTATGCTTCAAAAGATTGAAGATGTTTTAATTACGGAGAAACCGGCTTTTGTTGTCCTTTTCGGAGATACAAACTCAACGCTTGCAGGGTCTGTTGCTGCAGCAAAGATTCACATCCCCGTTGTACATATTGAAGCAGGACTTCGCTCTTTCAATAAGTCAATGCCTGAGGAGATAAACCGTATTGTCTGCGACCATACCTCAACACTACTGTTTACTCCAACACGAGCCGGTCTCAATAATCTTATCCGCGAAGGATTTAAACCCCATAACAAGCCGCCATACACATCCGATAATCCCGGAGTTTTTCATTGCGGTGATGTTATGTATGACAACAGCCTCTATTTTGGTGATATGGCCGAAAGCAAATCGGATATTCTTGATAAACTGAATTTAACTTCGGACGGTTTTGTACTTGCCACCATCCACAGAGATAATAATACGGATATCCCCGAAAGACTAAGTGCGATATTTGAAGCCTTGTACCGGATAGCAACAGAAAATGAGATTGACGTGGTACTTCCGCTACATCCGCGGACGGCAAAGATGATGAAACTGAACCTTAATGCCGATCTTTATAAAAAAATTGAAAGTTCACACCATTTAATGATTGTTCCACCTGCTTCATTCTTTGACATAACGACTCTGGAAAAAAATTGCAAGATGGTAATGACCGATTCGGGCGGAGTTCAGAAAGAGGCTTACTTTTTTAAAAAACCTGTAATAATTTTGAGGCCTGAAACGGAATGGGTTGAGATAGTGGAGAGCGGTGCAGGAAAAATTACCGATGCCGATACGAAGAAAATAATAGAAGCATACAATTACTTTGAAGGTACGGGAATGCCGGAGTTTCCTCCTGTTTTCGGCGATGGAAAAGCTGCTGAGTTTATCTGCGGAGAGATTGTGAAAGATTCGTAATAGGTTATATGGTTGGTTTGGAAGTTCTTATGTTTTTGATGTATAAAAGTTTGGAGGTTTGGAAGTTTGGAGGTTCTGAAGTTCTGAGGTTTCAGTCTGCCGATTGCCGATTGTTGACTGATGACTGCCAATGCCGACCTCCGGTCAAGCATGCACGAAGCAAAGCTTCGGCACTGCCGACTACCCCAAATATCACTTCAATCGCGCCATAACCGTTTCACAACCGGTAACTTTTTGTCCCAATTCAACTTCAACCTTTGCGTCAAGAGGGAGAAAAAGATCGAAACGGGAGCCGAATTTTATAATACCGAGATTTTCACCCTGTGTGGCTTCCTTACCATCGGTGGCATAGCAAACTATACGACGGGCAACTGTACCCGCTATCTGGCGAAATAGTATCTCAGTGCCGTTATTTAACTCAACCACAGTGGTTGTCCGTTCATTCTCATCGGATGATTTCGGCTTTGATGCAATAAAATAAAATCCCTGATTATGCCTGAAATATTTCACCTTGCCGCTTACCGGAAACCAGTTAACATGAATATCAAGCGGTGACATAAAGACCGAGACCTGCTTCCGTTTATCCTTAAAATACTCTTTTTCAAACACATCTTCAATAACGACCACTTTGCCGTCTGCACCGCTTATTATCAAATTATCGTCAGGTTCAACTTCCCTTATGGGATCTCTGAAAAATCTGACAACAAAAAAATAAAAAACTATTGCAATACCGTAAAGAATGAAATGAATGATTGTCTGTTTCGGAAAAATAAGGTTTATCACTACAAGAATAATGATAACCAGCAGAAGCACAAGGCCCATCACCGCCCAGCCCTCTTTATGTATTCTCATTTTCATATCAGTTCAGGATAATCATTAGATAAATAAAAACAAACGGGGAAGCCATCAAAATACTGTCGAACCTGTCGAGGATACCTCCGTGTCCGGGCATAATGTTACCAGAATCTTTAATATTTATACTCCTTTTAAACATTGATTCAACCAGGTCGCCAAAAGTACCGAAAATGATAATTACCGCTGCCAGTCCCAACCATTCGTACAAACTCAGCTCATTAAAGATCAGTGACAGTACATAGGCAGCCACCAATCCGAAGACAAAACCGCCAAGAGTACCTTCAATGGTCTTCTTTGGTGAAATACGTTCAAACAATTTATGTTTTCCTATTGCCATTCCCGTAAGATAAGCAAATGTGTCATTAACCCAGATTATGAAGAAAAACCCGACCAATACTCCTTTAACAGGGATTGAGGTATCCATATCCGGGTAAAAAAAGAAATTCATCAAAGCAAATGGAACTGCAACATAGATTATTGCAAAAATGCCCATTCCGATATTCTGAAACGGCGTCTTGCTTTTCCTGTACAGCTCAAAAATAAAAATCAGAAAAATAACAGGAACACTAACAATCAGCCATTTAGCGGGAATATAGTTCCAAATATAAAGCAATACAATATCATATAGTAAAATTGCCGTGATAAGAACCTGCGCGGTGGCCGGTTTATAACCTGCCGATTTAATCATATTCAGCATCTCCAATAAACCTAATACAAGAAATACAAGGAAAACAAATCCAAAGGTAAACGGACCCAGAAATATTGAGCCGATTATTAATATTATAAAAACCAGCCCCGAAATTGTTCGTGTAATTATGGTTTTCAACTTTGTTCTATTGATTTTATTAAATGTATTGCTTTAATCACATCTTCGGGATGCACGTATAACTCAATCATTCCAAAAAGATATGATGAATCTTTTTTGTTAACAGTCACAACTTCAATTCCTTCGGCCTCAAGTCCTCCTTTGTAAATCTCAGTCCTGTACAGATCGGACGATTCATAAATTTTTGCCCAGTCTGAATTCATTATGTTGTTATTTTAAAGATAAAAAGTAACTTCCGAAATAGGAGCACCACCATCGCTTACATTTCGTGTTTAGCTATAATTTCAAGAGCTCTCTTTTCATCTTTTTCGTCAACGTAAAGCAGTATATCTCCAAGTAACAATTCCGAGCCTTTTTTATTCAGGATGAAACTTTCTATTTTATTTTCAGCAAGTAATTCTTTCATCATCTCGACTTTGTACATTTTGTCGGCCGTAAAGACCTCTTTCATATTATCTTCCATAATTATATAATTTATTCGTTATCAATCAAAAACAAATACAATTCTTTCGGGCCATGTGCGCCCATAACCAATGTCTTTTCAATATCGGCAGTACGGCTTGGTCCTGTAATAACCGAAACAAGGGATGGCAAATCTTTTCCGTACCGCTCTTTCATTCCGAGCAATGCATCTTTAATATCGGGCACTATTTGAGAAGTGTTTGCAATCACAATATGATGCTCCGGAAAAACATTCATTCGCCTTCCGGATATTTGCCTTGAAGATATCATAATGCTTCCCAGTCGTGCAATCAGATATTCACAATGTGTTATTCCAACCTCCATTGAAAGGAAATCATCCTCATCCGATTTATATGAAATGCCTGCGTCCTTAAGTACTCTTTCAATTTCAGGATCAATACAAAAAATATTGTTCCATTCATTTTCAGCAATAAGAGCACTAAGGTTTTCCTTTAATTCCTTAACATCCTCGCAATATATAAACTTTCCGCTCACCTTTGTAAACTCCTGAGCAAAAGTAATATCGGGAGTATCTTCAACTTTACTGTAAACCGGTGAATCAATATCAATTGAAGTAAAAGGATTCTCATTTTTACTAATGAGCGCATTTCTAACTTTTTTCAGAACCTTTTCTCTTGATGTTGTTTCGTCCATTTTTCAGATATTATTCTGTTTTATCCTTTTCATCCCGCCCGGATTCTTTCTCCGTTTCATTATTCTTTTTACCATCGCTTTCACCCTCAACTTCCTTATTTGCCGGAGGGAGTGCGGCATTTTTTGCTTTTCCGTTAGTTTTCAACATTTTAACCTCTTCTTCCGCATCTTCTTCCAGTTTTTTTCTTATTTCGTCGAAAGGACGTTCACCGAATATTTCAACCAGGTCTTCCCTGAATATCACCTCTTTTTCGAGCAGAACCTTAGCAAGTTTCTCAACCTTTTCTTTATTCTCCTTAATGATTTGAATGGCACGGCTATACGCCTTTTCAACAAGATTACTTACCTCCCGGTCAATTACCTGAGCAGTTTTTTCACTGTAAGGTTTCACGAAAGTATATTCCTGCTGTCCCGTGGAATCGTAGTATGAAACATTGCCTATTTTTTCATCAAGGCCAAAATATACAATCATATTATATGCCTGTTTCGTCACCTTTTCGAGGTCGTTCAAAGCACCTGTTGATATTTTGCCGAAGTTCACAAGTTCCGAAGCCCGGCCACCCATTGTAGCCGTAAGCTCATCAAACATCTGGTCGAAGGTTGTTATTTGTCTCTCTTCAGGCAGATACCAGGCAGCACCGAGAGCTTTCCCCCGCGGGACGATAGTGACTTTTACGAGCGGGTGAGCATGTTCGGTGAGCCAACTGACCGCTGCATGGCCTGCCTCGTGATATGCAATAACCTTTTTCTCGTAAGCCGAGATAAGCTTGTTCTTTTTCTCAAGACCACCGATTATCCTATCAATGGCATTCATAAAGTCCTGCTTATCAATTTCTTTCTTGTTGCTTCTTGCGGCTATCAAAGCCGATTCGTTACAAACGTTTGCAATATCGGCACCCGAAAATCCCGGTGTTTGTTTGGCAAGGAAGGCAACATCAACATTCTTACTTACTTTCAAGGGTTTCATATGAACTTTAAAGATGGCTTTTCTCTCTTCAAGGTCGGGAAGTTCAACGTGTATCTGCCTGTCGAAGCGTCCGGCACGAAGCAAAGCCCTGTCCAGAATCTCAGCCCTGTTGGTTGCGGCAAGAATTATGACGCCCGTATTACTTTGGAAACCGTCCATTTCGGTAAGTAGCTGATTAAGTGTATTTTCCCTTTCATCGTTGGCGCCTGTCAAAGTATTTTTCCCTCTTGCACGGCCTATTGCATCTATTTCATCAATAAAGATGATGCAGGGAGCCTTTTCTTTGGCTTGTTTAAAAAGGTCACGTACCCTTGAGGCACCCACACCGACAAACATCTCAACAAAATCGGAACCGGAGATTGAGAAAAAAGGCACCTGGGCTTCACCGGCCACAGCTTTTGCAAGCAGGGTCTTGCCTGTTCCGGGAGGACCGACAAGCAAAGCACCTTTTGGTATCTTTCCTCCCAGATTTGTGTATTTATCAGGATTCTTCAAAAAATCCACAATCTCCATCACCTCAACTTTTGCCTCTTCCAATCCGGCAACATCATCAAAATTGACATTGACGGCAGCTTCCTTATCATAAAGTTGTGCTTTCGATTTCCCTATACTGAATATCTGGCCTCCACCCGGACCTCCACGGCTCATCATTCTCATTATCACTATCCACACAACAATCAGAATGAGGAGCGGCAGAATATAGCCGAGTACTTCACCACCCCAGTTGTGGCGGGTCTCGTTAGTCAGGTAGATGGGATTCTCAATGCCTTTCTGAGCCTTTTCCACATCCTCCTTAAAACTGTCGTAAGAACCTATGGTGTACGTAAACTGGGGACCATACGAACCTGTTCCTTTAGGAATCTTATCTTTATATTTGGGATCGTCGAGTTTGTCTTTCTTCAGAAATATTTCGGCATCCTCCTTATTAACAACAACTATTTTCTCAACATCCTGATTGACCAGCATCTCTTTGAGTTCACCCCAGTCAATATCCTTAACTTCTCCGCTCCACATATTCGGAAACGAAAGGATAAGAAAGACAACAGCTATTATTCCGTAAATCCAGTAAAAGTTGAACTTACTTTTAGGCGGTTTATTGCCGGAAAAAGGGTGAGCGGTTTTTTTTCTGGAATCCTTACTATCTTTCACCTCTTTTCCGGAATATCTGCTTTTCTTGTTAATATCCTTTGAATTTTGTTTATTGTTTTCTTTATTCTCTGCCATTATGACTTAACTTATTTTCTAACCTAAAAATTAACCAATCAACCTATTTCAAATCGAAGTTTTTAACTTCTGCGTCAGCCCATAGTTTTTCAAGGCTGTAGAACTTTCGTGCCTCTTCCTGAAAAATATGGACAACTACATCAACGTAGTCTAACAATATCCATTCCGCATTCTCAAAGCCTTCCCTGTGCCAGGGTTTTGCCCTCAGCTCTTTCAAAGTGTGTTCTTCAACAGAGCCTGCAATAGCTTCAACCTGAATTTTTGAATTCGCGTGACAAACAACAAAATAGTTACTAACAGAATTGGGAATATTAGTCAAATCAAGCCTCACAATCTCCTCACCCTTCTTGTCAAGAATCCCTTCAATTATAACTTCCGTTAATCGTTCCGAATCATTTTTTTGTACTTTCGCTGCCATAAAAATTCTATTTTGCGCAAAAGTAATCATTTTTGCAACATTTTATATGAATTATGACTAACAAAATCAGCTTGCAAATGTTTGGTTTTGTATTGAATTTTAAGAAATTTTATGAATGATTGGCCAAAAGGGTAAAATTATCAGACTCAACAGCGTGGATTCAACTAATGAATATGCGTTGGGACTTTACAGAAATAAGGTCCCGCCTGACGATGGGACGGTTGTTATTTCCGATACTCAGACCAATGGAAAAGGTCTTGATAAAAACAAATGGGAGAGTGAATCCGGCAAAAATCTGACTTTTTCAATTTGCTTGTATCCGCACTTTCTTCCGGTTGAGATGCAGTTTGAAATGAATAAAGCTTTGTCGCTCGGAATTTATGATTTTATAAAAGAGATGGTCCCGAATGAAAAGGTGACGGTAAAATGGCCGAATGACATTTATATTAATAATGAAAAAGTTGCGGGAATATTGATAAACAATACCATCAGCGGCAACATTCTTGATTTTTCGGTTGCCGGATTCGGAATAAATATAAATCAGACAAAATTTGTGAGCGATGCGCCGAATCCGGTGTCGCTGATAAAATATCTTGGTAATGAATTAAATCTTGATGAGTGCCTTGACCTTGTTTGTAAAAAACTTGACGCCAGATATGAGCAGATGAAAGCAGGTCATTTTTCACAATTGGATTCCGGTTATTTGAAATCACTATTCAAAATTAATGAAAACAGCCGGTTTATTTATAACGGAAAAGTCATTAGTGCAATGATAACCGGAGTGTCGGAGTATGGTCATTTGAAACTAACCACTAAAACCGGTGAAAGCCTCGAGTGTGATTTAAAAAAAATTGTTTTTTTATTTTAATATGCTGCTTCAAACTTGCAATCAACCTTTAATACCTAACCCCTCCGGCTCCTACTCCCTCTCCATCTCTTCCTTAAGTTTTTCGGCAAGTATATTGACAAAATTGCTTAATGGTCTGGACGCCATCATCTTAAGCATTGGATTCAGTTTGGCATTTATTATTACCTGTGTTTCCGTTTTCCCGTCTGTCGTTTCGTTAAATTCTGAGTCCATATGAAACGGAAAAGGTGATTTACCTTCGGAGGAGTAACGTATTTTGGAATGCTCTTGTTTTTCCGAAATATGCATTGCAAGGTCTGCCATCCCCTTTATTGTGAACGAGCATTTTTCACCGGTTGTTTGCCAGTTGGTAACCTGTTCGGGGAGCAGTTTTTCAAAATTATTAAAATCCGCCAGAAAAGAAAAAATCTTCTCCGGACTTGCATTTATAACCACTTTATTACTCTTAAATTCCGCCATATTATTTTATGTATATCGAATAATCTCAAAACTTCCAAACCTCAAAACTTCCAAACCTCCAAACTTCAAAACCTCCAAACTTCTACCCCCTCTCTTCACTCCATTTTTCAGGATTTTCTCTCCACTCAGCCAGCGACTTCAAATCCTTATCGGAGATATAATTATTATTTTCGGCATATTCCACAAGTATATTATAGTCGGAAAGTGTGAAAAGGGGGCATTTGGCCTTTTTAAAATTCTCATTGGCTTTTTCAAGGTTATAACTAAAAATAGCGACCATTCCTCTCACATCACAACCCACTGAGCGTAATGCTTTTACAGCATCAAGACTACTTTTTCCAGTGGATATAAGATCTTCAATAACCACAACTCTCTGTCCCGACTCATACTGACCTTCAATTTTATTTTCCAGTCCGTGTTTCTTTTGTGACGAGCGAACATAAACAAAAGGAAGACCCATTTCGTGAGCAACAAGAACACCATGTGCAATTGCACCCGTAGCAACTCCGGCTATCAGATCAACACTGCCGTATTCTTCCTGAATTATATCAACAAACTGTTGCCTGACAAAAGTTCTGACCTTAGGAAAAGACAATATCTTTCTGTTGTCGGTATAGATAGGCGACTTTAGTCCTGAAGCCCAGATAAAAGGGTCGGAAACATTTAGCTTAACTGCTTTAATTTGAAGCAGATGTTCCGATATTGCGTTAGCCGATTCTTTGTTGTAAACCATGCGACAAAAGTAGGTTATTAATTTAAATTCGTATGTGAAATAAAAAATATATTTTAAAATAATCTCTCGTTAATATCCTTAAAAATTAACTCTGCAAAGATAATAATTCCACTTAATTTCCACTCAATTTCAAAAGAAAATGCATCAGGTGATATATTTAGCAGAGCGTAATCAAACTTTTTATCTAATTTTGCCTGAAACTTCTACTTATGAAAAAAGTTGCAGTATTTCCGGGGTCATTCGACCCGATAACGATTGGTCATGAGTCGGTTATTAACAGGTCGCTTCCTTTGTTTGACGAACTCTATGTTGCCATTGGTATTAATTCCGACAAAAAGGGATTCTTTACCGTAGAGCAACGTATCCGTTGGATTAAGCAGGTCTTTGCCGATAAACCGGCTATAAAAGTAATTCAATATGAAGGATTGACAGTTGACCTTTGCCGGAAAATAGGGGCGCAGTATATACTCAGAGGATTAAGAACCTCTGCTGATTTTGAGTTTGAACGCAGCATCGGTCAGGTCAATAAAAAGCTATATCATAGCATTGAAACGGTGTTTTTCCTTACTCTTCCCGAACATACTTCGATAAACTCTTCCATTGTCCGTGATATTTTAAGACATGGTGGTGATGCAAGCGATTTTGTACCTGAAGTTATTGACTTCTCCGGGGTTTAATAACCCGTTATTATGTATTTTAACAAAAAACAAATTAATGAACTTCAATAGAATCATTACGGCTTTTTTATCGGCATTTATTCTGTTGTCCGGCACCACGGCAATCGCTGACACAACAACAATACATGGATATCTTCCCGGTGGCGAGAACCACGAAATCCGTCTGCTGACAATTTCAGACAGAATTTCTTTTTATGAGGTAGTGCTTGACCGGGCTATGATTGATTCGTCGGGCAAATTTTCCTTTTCCCTGGATTTGAAAGAGACAATGGTTGCTTTTCTTGATATGGACTATTACTCCGTTTCCATTTATCTCGAGCCCTCTGTAAATTATAAGATCATCTCGGACAGCGTACCTTTTGACAACCTATACAGACCTTATACGAAGAAAGAAAGACTTCCCTGCACCATAACTTCCGACAAAAAACCTGAGCTAAACAAACTGATCTCCGAATTCAATCTGATTTATAACAATTTTATAGAGGAGAATTTTCAGCAAATTTATGCCAAAAGAAGACGATATCTTATTTATAATTTCGCCGATTCGATGAAAGTCAGGTATGACTCAATTGAAAATGAGTTTTTTCAAAACTATATCACTTACAAAATTGCAGGAATTGAACTGGCGGGAGCTCCTACACAGCGCGCTCGGTTATTTACAAAATATCTTAAAGATAAACCTGTTCTTTACAATCATCCTGAGTATATGTTTTTCTTTAATCAGTTTTTCAATCAATATATAACATCCGTATCAAAATCTGCAAAAGTAAACGACTTGAAATATACCGTTAACTATCTCGCAGACTATCCTGCACTACTTGATTCTATGGGCAAAGATACACTATTAAGAAACGAGGTTATCCGCGAACTGGTTATGCTTAAAGAGCTGAAAGATATCTATTATTCAGGTAATTACTACCACAAAAATATAATAAAAATGCTGAAGGATATATCGGAAAATGATGTTTTTCCCGAGCACAGACTGATTGCTGAAAATATTATAAAAGTTCTTACAAAATTGAATCCCGGAACAGATGCACCCGATTTTGTTCTGCCCGACATTGTAGGCGACACAGTGAAATTCTCCTCTTTTTTTGGCAAGCCGGTATATCTCGGGTTTCTGACAACCTGGAGCTATGCCTGTCTCGGGGAGATGAAAATTTTAAAGGATGTGTATGAAAAATACAAAAATAAAGTGAATTTCGTTATGGTTTCGCTGGATGAAGATCCGGATATTGTCAGGAAACTTGTTAAGGAAAAAGGTTATGGCTGGCCATTTCTTTATAACGGAGACGGCTATGATGTGTTGAGAGCTTATGGCGTTAAGACTTTCCCGTTATTTGTATTGATAAACAGTGAAGGGAAAATATCGGAATATCCCGCACCCAAACCATCCGAGAATATTGAATCTGCTCTTGAAAGACTTACGACTCCACACAAATAAAAGGGGTTGATTGCTTTCCCGATCTATACTATGGATACAAAAAAATTATGACAACAATGTTATTAAAACTTGTCTAAAAAATATTACTTTTGCCCCATGAAAATCTGACGTATTGTCAAAGGAATGATTATTGATAATACGCTTTTTTAGATTTTTTTACTACAATTGAATTAATTTTACTGTTATGGTATCTTTTATTAAGAAACTTCTCGGATCAAAATCCGATCGCGATATAAAATCATTAAAACCTATCCTTGATGATATTCTCAATGCCTATGAGACGATAAAGACTCTCAGCAATGATGAACTCAGAGCGAAAACCGTTGAATTCAAAAAGAAAATCGCCGATCATATTGCCGAAGATGAAAAGCAGATAGAAGCATATAAATCTCAGATTAATAATGATGCGGATTTGGATGTGGACGAGAAGGAGAAGATTTGGAAAAAAATTGATGATCTGGATAAAAAGATATATGAGAAAACCCAGGACAAACTGAATGAAATTCTTCCCGAGGCTTTTGCCGTAATGAAAGAAACGGCCCGAAGATTCAAAGAAAATGATGTTGTAGAGGTTACGGCAAACGATTTTGACAAGCAGCTTGCCGCTACACGTGAACATGTGTCAATTGTCGGCGATAAAGCTCTTTATAAAAATGAGTGGATGGCAGGCGGAAACCTGATAAAATGGGATATGGTTCACTATGATGTGCAGTTGATTGGCGGCATCGTGCTTCATCAGGGTAAAATTGCCGAGATGGCAACAGGAGAAGGAAAAACGCTTGTTGCAACCCTGCCTGTTTATCTGAATGCCCTGCCCGGCAAAGGTGTTCATATTGTCACGGTTAACGACTACCTGGCAAAACGTGACTCCGAATGGATGGGTGTGCTTCACGAATTTCACGGATTAAAAGTGGATTGCATTGACAAACACCAACCAAACTCCCAACAGAGAAGAGAAGCATACCTCGCCGACATAACCTATGGCACAAACAACGAATTCGGCTTTGACTACCTGAGGGATAATATGACGGCTTTCCCTGATGAACTTGTACAAAGAATTCATAACTATTCTATTGTGGATGAGGTTGACTCGGTACTTATTGACGACGCTCGTACACCTCTTATAATCTCCGGTCCCACACCGAAAGGCGATGATCAGGAGTTTAATGAGTTTAAGCCTAATATCCAGAGATTATATAACATACAGAAATCTCTTGTAACCAAGATAATTGCCGATGCAAAAAAACTGCTGGCAGATAAATCAAATTCCGATAATGAGAAAAAAGCAGGAGAATTGCTTTTGCGGGCATACAAGGGATTACCGAAAAATAAGGCTCTGATAAAACTGCTTAGCGAAGAAGGCAACAGACTCCTGATGCAGAAAACCGAGAATTTCTATTTACAGGAACAGGCCAAAAATATGCACATCATCACCGATGACCTCTATTTTGTGATTGATGAAAAAAATAATTCCGTTGACCTTACCGACAAAGGTATTGACTTTGTAAATGAAATTGCCAACGACCCTCAATTTTACATCCTGCCCGATATCGGGTCCGACCTGGCTGAACTTGAAAAGTCAGATCTGCCTGAAGACAAAAAAGCTGAAAAAAAGGAAGAGTTACTTCGTGATTTCTCTATCAGATCGGAAAAAGTTCACACTGTTAACCAGTTGATAAAAGCATACACTATGTTTGAAAAAGACGTGGAGTATGTTATAATTGATAATAAGGTTAAAATTGTTGATGAACAAACGGGACGTATTATGGAAGGCCGGAGGTATTCCGACGGTCTGCATCAGGCTATTGAGGCCAAAGAAGATGTGAAAGTTGAGGCTGCTACTCAAACTTATGCTACCATTACTCTCCAGAACTATTTCAGAATGTACAAAAAGCTGGCGGGTATGACCGGTACTGCCGAAACCGAAGCCGGTGAGCTTTGGGATATCTATGAACTGGAGGTGGTTGTGATTCCTACTAATAAACCTGTTATTAGAGATGACAGGGAAGATATGGTTTTTAAAACAAAAAGAGAAAAGTTCAATTCCGTTATTAATGAGATTGACAATCTTGTTAAAGCCGGAAGACCTGTTTTGGTCGGTACCACCTCTGTCGAAACATCCGAATTGTTAAGCCGTATGCTTAACAGAAGGAAAATAAAACACAATGTCCTTAATGCAAAACTGCACCAGCGTGAAGCCCAGGTGGTTAAAGAGGCTGGATTGGCCGGCACGGTAACCATTGCAACAAATATGGCTGGTCGTGGTACCGATATTAAGCTGGGTCCGGGTGTGAAGGAAGCCGGTGGTCTTGCAATTGTCGGTACTGAACGTCACGAGTCACGACGTGTTGACCGTCAGCTGCGTGGGCGTGCAGGCCGTCAGGGTGACCCGGGAAGTTCTCAGTTCTTCGTCAGCCTCGAAGATGATCTGATGCGTATGTTCGGCTCCGAAAGAATAGCTAAAATAATGGACCGTATGGGAATTAAGGAGGGTGAGGTTATTCAGCATTCAATGATCACTAAATCCATCGAAAGAGCACAGAAAAAAGTCGAAGAAAATAACTTCGGTATTCGTAAAAGACTGCTGGAGTATGATGATGTTATGAATGCTCAGCGTGAGGTAATCTATAAAAAGCGCCGCCACGCACTGTTCGGCGAACGTCTCGCCATTGACATCTCCAATATGATGTATGACGCTATAGAACAGATAGTTATAGAGCATCAGGATAACAGGGATTATGATGGGTTTACACGTGAACTGATGACAGTGTTCGCGGTGGAAAACCCGTACTCCGAGGAAGAGTTCCTTGCAAAAAGAACAGAGGAAATTACAGAAAATCTTTTTGAAAAGGTATTTAATGCTTACAAACAAAAAAACGAAAGAATTCGCGAAAACGCAATGCCTGTCATCAGAGATGTTTATGAAAATAACTCGCAATATGAAAATATTGCAATACCGGTTACCGATGGCAGAAAGGAGATGCAGGTTGTAGCAAATCTTAAAAAAGCCGTCGAAAATGACGGACAGGAAGTTTTGCTGGCTATTGAAAAGGGAGTGACCCTGAGCCATATTGACAATGCATGGAAAGAACATCTTCGCGAACTGGACGACCTGAAGCAATCGGTTCAGGCAGCAACCTACGAACAGAAAGACCCGCTTTTGATCTACAAGTTTGAGTCGTTTGAGTTGTTTAAGACTATGATCCAAAAGATCAATAAAGAGATAGATTCTTTCCTGGTCAAGTGTCATCTGCCGGGCAGGGAAGCCAAGCTACAGGAAGCTCAGATACCGAGAAGGACCGATATGTCGAACCTTAAGGAAGGACGCTCCGACCTGTTGTCACAAGCTCATAGCAATACCCAACAGGAACAGAAAACACAACCTGTTAAGAGGGAGAAAAAAATCGGCAGAAACGACCCCTGCCCCTGCGGCAGCGGTAAGAAGTACAAACATTGCCACGGCAAAAACCTGTAAGGTTTGCGTGCCGGAAAGTGCGGCTGGAGAACCTTGCAGGTTTGAAAAAAGGAGAACCAACCTGTCAGGTTTGCGCGAAAGCTCCAGCGCAAGTAAAAAAAACCCGACAGGTTTGCACGAAAGCCCCGGCGCAGGCAAAACCTGGCAGGTTTGCACGAAAGCAACACAGCGCAGGCAAAACAAACCTGGCAGGTTTGCACGAAAGCAACACAGCGCAGGCAAAACAAACCTGTCAGGTTTACGCGAAAGCAACAGCGCAGGCAAAACCTGTCAGGTTTACGCGAAAGCAACACAGCGCAGGCAAAACAAACCTGGCAGGTTTGCGCAAAAGCCCCGGCGCAGGCAAAACCTGGCAGGTTTAAATGGTTTAAATGATTTAAATAAAAATAATATATATAATTTTAAATTTATATTTTTTTCTGATGTCTATAATTGTAAAAA
>JALSSR010000091.1 GCA_026984135.1 Bacteroidales bacterium | reverse complement strand
GCATATGCCCAGTGGCGACTTTCAAGCACAAAGTTAATAAAAAATCACTTAACTTTGATTTTATGCAATAATTTTATTTACAAGCACTTACTCGCCATTGGGTATATGCATTGTTGTGCATAGTTATTCTATAAATATCATCTCTTTTCTACGATAACTTATTAATGTCTTTTGTTTGGATAATAATTCATATCCCATTAACCCATCAAGTTTCAATTTATATCCATTATTCAGATGTGATATATCGCTAAATACAGATCTCATATTCTTAAATTTTTTACCGCAAATAATTACTTTATTAAGTAATCCCTTTTCTACTTCCACTCGGTTTTTGTCTGCTCCTGACAAAGTATCTTTTTCAATATGTTTTACATACCTTGATAATTGTTGGAAATGTCTTTTATCCAATAAATTCGTTTCAGCTCCACAATCAATGCCGAAAGAATAGTCTTTACTTCCAATTCTTGCTTTAATAACAGGAATATGATTTGATAAACTAAAAGGAACAATTGTCAATTTGTAGTTTGACAACTCATTGTTTTTATATTGAGTAAAAAAATCAGGATTTATTAAAGTCAGTTCTCTTTTGTCATAATCAAACAATATATCATAATCTTTTATTAATTCATACCCAATTAAACCATAAATTTCAATATCAGTTTCGAGTGATTTTTCTAAATTTGAAATATCCAAAGTTAGCACATCTTGATTTTCTATTTTAATACCGGCGAAATCAAGTTTTTCTACCTTTTCAATATTCATACCTGAAATACTACCGTTTACTCCTTTTGAAGATGATGATGAAATAGTTTTTTTACGGTTAGTGCCATTTTGTTGAATATATTTAGAATTGAGAATTACACTTGGCGAACCGCTATCAAAAAGAAAAACTCTTTTTTTATTGTTTAGCATAACGTCAACAGCAATTAAATTCCCAATCATTGTAAAAGGAATAGTTATTACTTCTTTTTCAGGTTTATCAATTTTCCCTTTTGACTTATCCATTGTTTTAACTTCCATTTTAAACAATTCTAATTTTTTCAGTTTATTATTTTCGTCAAAAACAAATGTTGCATTTTTTTCTCCCATTTTTTTGTATTTAATGGAATACGTAAGAGTTATTGATTTTTCAATTATTTCAGTATTTATTTCGCTATAAGATTGAACTTTATCTCCTAATTGCGTAAATAGTTGTTTCAATACTATTTTTGCTATTTCTCCCTTTTGGTTTGCTATTTCAAAATCAGCTGCTAAATGATTTTCTAATTCAACTGCTGATTTTGTATTTATAGCGTCTATTGTAATTTTGACTATTTCTCTACATTTTTCAATGTCTTGCGAAAATACTGATTGAACCATTAAGGTAACAAATACAATTGTTGTGATTAATTTCATACTTACTTATTTTAAAATTATAAGTGCAAAACAAGTATAAAATACCGAATTAATAACATATAAAGGTTGGATTTTGGTATTAGTACCGATAATTTAGGTGTTTTTTTAATAATTCATCTCTTTTGGAAACTTTTTCCTTTTTAAAAATGTTATTAATATGAGTTTTAACTGTACTAACGCTAATAAATAATTCACTTGCAATTTCTTTATTAGTTTTGCCTTGTTTAATTAATTCTAAAATTTGTTTTTCTTTTGGTGTCAGGAGATTTCTTTCAATATTACTATCATCTGAAAAATATTGTTTGATGAGAAATAATGCCAAAGATATAGCAATTAGAAACAATCCAGCAAACAACAGATAGTTTATTTCGCTGTTATGTCTTAAATCTATAATGGTTATTTTAGATTGTTCATTATTAAAGGTTGAAATTGGTTCTTTTTTTTGTAATAAAGAATAAATGGTTATTGTTACTCCAATAGCCGACAAAATTATAATTGTTTTTATGTTGTAAATTTTTCTTATTAGAAGGTTCATTTTTCGCTCTAATTATGCACAATGGCTACGTGTATGGTGCGGTGACCCGACATGCCATAACTTTCGAATTATGCAACAAATATAACAAAAATTCCCGAACCACCAACATTTTGCCTTAATTTCGTACTGCACTATGACATATTGTTGAACTAAACTCCGGAAAACCTACTTAGTTTTTTTTCTATTTGCCGTGGTTTAAAGTTCAACAACGGGCATTCAAACCATGAGAAATGATTTTCTTGCCAGTTTTGTGAGTTTTTCTTTGTGTTTTCTTTGAGCCTTGGTGTCTTTGTGGCTAATTTTCTATTTTGCCACTAAGGCTCAAAGACACTAAGAACCACTAAGGCATCCGGAAACAAATTTTGAAAGGCAGGATATTGAGAGAAAAATATCGGAGGATGGAAAACCCGGCACGGAAAAGTCCAAACCCGAAAACCGGAATAAATTGATTCCGCAGTATAATAATGTATAAGCCGGCCACGGTAATAAAATTCCCCGTTTAGTTCAATCCCGACAAGAAAAGTTGTCGGGATACAACCTGTCCGGCTTTAGACGGATATTGCATCTACGCTTTCACTCCGTTTCGCTTCGATTCCTATCGTAGATTCCTATCGGAGACGCAATACGATACTTAATTGTTAGCGGTTCGTAATTTTTATTCATTCAATATATTTTTGTTTAAAAAAGAAATCTTTCTCCTTAAAAATTATTATAATTGCAAATATTAGTAATAAACCTGTTTGTATTACCTTGCTATCAGGATGAGTAGCAAATATCTCATTGAAATATCCTGCCGTAATATGAAATATTATCGGAACAATTATGTTTCTATGGGATTTATAATAAAGCCAATTCATTATAATTACAAAGGGGAAAATACTAATCAGGAAATTTACACTATGTATCCAACCTGTTTCAACTAAATTGCTTTGATAATAATGGTTTATAGTTGAAAGTGGAATATGCCAAATTCCCCAAAAAAGAGCAAAAATGATAGATGTTTTAAATAAATTAAATTTGTTCCTTAAAACATCTGTGCCATAGGTATGCCATCCCAATTCTTCAAAAATCGGTGCCATTATAAGCAGAAACCATACAGGAAAAACACCTGATGTAAATGTGTAATGCCCTGTTATGGTAAATTGTTGCGGACTATATCCGAATAATAATGAAATTGTTTGTGCAAGTAAAATACTTCCCAACATTAAAAAAAATGTAAGGAATAGATAAATAGGTTTAATCTTGCTAATATTTAAAAATCTTTCCGTTAAATCTTTTTTCAAATTAGAGTCTCTGCTAATTAGCCAAAAAGCAATAATCATAGGTGTAATTAAACCAATAAAACCTAAAATTGAAGCCAATATCATATTAGAATCTTTTTGATGACTAATATATCCTGCAATAATCCAGAGTATCCAAGGAATAACCGTAGATAAACTGTAAAAAAGAATAGGGTGTTTATAATTATTTATTTTCATAGTTCTTGATAATCTGCATTCAATTTTTCTTTTTTTATGACCGCTAACGGTAAGTATATGGTTTTGTGGCGGTTTTTGAAACACAAATCTTTCAACTTACACCGATGTTTATTTATGTATAAAATATTCATATTCAGCACTTAGCCCGCCATAAACTATATACATTGTCGAACTAAACTCCGCCGAGGCTACACAGCTTTTTCCGCAGCACGGCGGAGATAAGTTCAACTGATGAACATCAAGCCGATATTGACTATCTTGCTCATTTTATTAATCCTCAAATATTTATATTATGAGCAAAAGTACAATTTATTCTCAAGCCTGCAAAGAAATTTCGGGTTTCAGAGAAATGAGCGAAGAATTTCAGAACAACTGACCCGATTGGAAAATGGGATACACCGGTTTTGTGAGTTTTGCTTTGTGTTTTCTTTGAGCCTTCGTGTCTTTGTGGCTAATTTTCTATTTTACCACTAAGGCTCAAAGACACTAAGAACCACTAAGGCATCAGGAAACAAATTTTGAAAGGCAGGATGTTAAGAGAATAATGCCAGCGGATGGAAAAAACGGTACGCAAAAGTCTAAACCCGATGACCGGTAAAAATTGATTACACAATGTAATAAGGTATAAACTTTCTCCTCCGAAAAAATCCTCCGTTTAGTTCAACATTCAGTACATATTACATCTACGCTTTCACTCCGTTTCGCTTCGACGCAATACGATACTTAATTGTTCTGCTGACATTATAAAAAATCTTGCAAACCATTTTGTAAATATTCTTTTATCTTTCTTTTTTCTTCTTCTGTTTGTTCTCTTGAAATATATGGAAATGTATTTATTAGTAGTTTCTTTAATTTATCAAATGCTTCATTTTCTATTTTACCATCATCAAGTTGAAAATAATTTATCCAAGCAATTACCTTTTTAATGTATCCAGTTGGATATGTAAAATCTGATATATCAACCCATTTATCAATAAAATTTCCATCTTGAAGATATTTATTTTTTAAAATCCTATCGTGTTCACCTTTGCAACTAAAATAAGCCTTTGAATAAGGCATTCTTCTAAATTCTCCTTCCTCTGAATATGAAAATTCTCTCATTATTACGAATATTCCAGTTTTATCTTCCAATAAGTTTTTTCCACAATATTCACAATATAAAGAAGTTTTTTCTGAAAAAATTTTAGCAGGTTTAGGGTTTTCTGTTGTAAATTTAGAAAAACTATTAGGGAAATAACGACTTGCTAATTTTAAACCTTGAGGATTTTCTAATAGTAATTTTTCAATTTGTCTGTAGTCAAAAGTTTGAGTTTCAATTTTATTTTTCAAGCCTTGAATATTAGTACTTAAACTAGTTGAAGGAAGTGTTGAATAAAATCCTATAAAACCATCACATTTATGTGTAGCTACGCGGTCAAGAATATTTGGTTCGTCTTTATCTGAAACAGATTTTCCACTATGAGCATAATGTTTACAACTCACTAACCATTTTATATGTGTAGTTCCTGATATTCCTTGCCTTGCTTCCTGAACAATTAGATCTTTTTTACCATCAGCCCCTCTATCCGGATTTTGAATAATTTTATATCCCAACATTTCAAAAAAATCTCTTGCAAATAACTCAAATGTATCTTGATCACCATTTCCTGTATTGGCTCGCGGTATTTCTTTAAAATCTAGTCTCATGTTATCATTTTTTTGTTTGCAGCTAGCTCCCTAAAATCCACACTCCCTATTACACATATTTTCCTTAATATAATAACCTGCATTTTTACTAATTGTCTAATTAACAGGGTTTTTTGCGTAGGAAATGTTTTTCATAAGCGGTGCTTTTGTTATTGCAACTCCAAAAATAGTAATTTTTTCATAACACGGTATTGAATATTCAACAATTTTTGAAATTTATTTTCAAGGTTTGTTGCTTTATACTAATGCCAAACGGAAATACAAACTGTTAAGCACCTTGCCGATGCGTCTGCAAAAGCAAAATGTTTGAGAAGGTAATTCGTTTTCGCAGGTAGGCGTTGGGTCAGGCGAGCGCAACCCGTATCCCGAAAATCTTCGGAGTAGTCAGGCTTTCACGTGGTTTCGGCAGATAAATGCATAAGGGACTCCTATTGGCTTTTAGCCTGTCGGTACTCTACTCGATTACCACACGTTTTTTTATTATTCGTTTGCTATTTTTAAAACTTTTGAAATCAATTTAGGATTTAACCATGTTCCTTTATTTTCAAGTTCTGTCATTAGATTTTTTATTGACAAAATTAGTCCTTTTTCCTTAGCTTTCAATAAAACTCCAATTGTTCCTGTTAGATTAAGTTCAAGCTGTTTTGCATATCTTCTCCCCATAATTTCGTCCAATATGACTAAATCGGCATTTGTTTCTTTGGCAAGAATTAAAACTTCAGCTTCTCCGTCATCTAAATCAATAAGATATTCTATAGTATTTAGATTTTTTATGTTCTGAATTTCTATCCAATCTAATGAAGTTAGGTCTTTATAATAAGGCTTTTCTTTACCCTTTTCAATCTCCTGATAAACAGCCAGAGGAACAATTACTTTTCCGTAAAGTTCTTTCAATAAATCAAGTTTGTCTATTTTCAACAAAGACAATATGGGTGTTGTATTACTTATTATTTTACGCATTTGCTAAATCTGATTCCAGTTCGTTTTCAAGTCCTTTGTGGAAATATGAAACATTGTATTTTTCAAGAAGCTCAAGAAATTCAAGACGATTTAGATTTAAAAGTTTTGCAGCAAATCCAGATGATATTTTTCCCAATTCATATAGTTTTATTAGAGATATGGTTTTCATTTCATTTTCAAATTCCTTGTTATTCATTTTTAATGAAAGCGCCAAAGACTCTGGATAATTTATAGATATTAATTGTTTCATTTTCTTTTTTCTACAAAGTTAATGATTTTGCTCAAATATTTAATTCTACAATAATATTTTTTCAAATGTGTGCTAACTCCCTAATATCCACACCCCTATTACACATGTTTTCCTTAATATAATAACCTGTATTTTTACTAATTATCTAATTAACAGGGTTTTTTGCATAGGAAATGTTTTTCATAAGCGGTGCTTTTGTTATTGCAACTCCAAAAATAGTGATTTTTTCATAACACGGTATTGAATATTCAACAATTTTTGAAATTTATTTTCAAGGTTTGTTGCTTTATACTAATGCCAAACGGAAATACAAACTGTTCGGCACCTTGCCGTTGCGTCTGCCAAAGCAAAATGTTTGAGAAGGTAATTCGTTTTCACAGGCAGGCTTTGGGTCAGGCGGGCGCAACCCGTATTCCGAAAATCTTCCGGGGTAGTCAGGCTTTCACGTTGTTTCGGCAGGTAAAGGTGAGAGGGTATCCGACAGGCCTTTAACCTGTCGGCGCTCAACTTGATTGGCAAAAGTTATTTTTATGTTATTGTTTTTGCATATATAAATCCAATTCCTAAAACTAATAAGAATGCAATAATAAATGCTTTCCATGCTTTCTTATTTTTATATTCCAAATCTTCCGGATATAATTTGCTACCAAAATGAATTGTAATTATAAATCCACCCAATATATTCAACAGATAACTAAAAGCTCTCAAAGATGTATCATGTATTAATGAGCCTATTATAATAATTCCTATAGTATAAAGGATTCCGAAAATAATAACATTATCACCACCTTCTTTTTTAAGTCTTTTTAAATTATTGGAAAACAAAATTGCTCCTGCAATACTTGAAAATAACAGTGAAAATACTATAATTGTTCGCTCCGAATACAGTTCAATGAGATTAGCTTCTTTTACTTTTTTTACTTTATTTTCTTTTTCTTGTTCCAGTTTTTTATTTTCTAATTCTGCTATAATGTCTGTAATTTCTTTACCTAACCCTCTTTTTTTTGCATTAAGAATCGCACAATCCCAAAACTCCTTTTGATAATCATCTTTCGAATTAATTATGTTTAACAATTCTTCGTTTGATAACAATTCTATTTGTTCATTATAATCCATTTTCTTTCTTTTTAATTATTACCAATCCCTAATATCCAGACCCCTTATTACACATATTTTCCTTATATACTAACCTGTATTTTTACTAATTATTTGATTAACAGAGTTTTTTGTATAGGAAATGTTTTCCATAAGCGGTGCTTTATTTATTAGTGCTCCAAAAATAGTAATTTTTCTAATAACACATCAATCAAATATTTAATAAATCTCCCGCCCTACATAACAATTATAAATCTGCTTCCTTCTCCCGGATTGCTTTCAACCTTTATTTTCCAGTTATGTGCGTGGACAATATTTTTAACATAGTTCAATCCAAGTCCGAAGCCTTTGACATTGTGTATGTTGCCCGTGGGGATTCTGAAGAATTTATTAAAAATCTTTTTCTGATATTTTTTACTAATTCCCGGTCCTTTATCTGATATCTCAAGGAAAAGGCGTCCGTTTTTATTGTATGTCGAGATTGTAATATCGGGTTTTTCGGGGCTGTATTTGAAGGCATTATCAAGAAGGTTGTAGATTATATTGGTTGTGTGGAGTTTGTCACCTTTGATGACTGAACGTTTCGCCTTGAGGTTGCAGTGAAGAGCACCGTTTTTTTTATCAATAGTAAGTTTAAAGGCTTCGCCAACCTGTTTGATAACCTTGTGAATATCAAACTCTTCCTTATTAAGTCTGAACTTGCTTTTCTCCAGTTGAGCAAGCTGTAATACTTTTTCAATCTGATTTTCAAGTCTTTTATTCTGCCCTGCAATTATTTCCGCATAATTCCTGAGACGTTCGGGATTTTTTGCAATTTCAGGTTCGGCAAGGACTTCGGCCGAAATGCCTATGGTGGATATCGGTGTTTTAAATTCGTGTGTCATATTGTTTATGAAATCCTTCTGTATTTCGGATAACCTTTTCTGTTTCAGAATGATGAAAACTGAATAAGCAAAAAAGATAATTGCCGTGAAAAGTACAAAAGATGAAATAAGCCAGATGTTCATACTATTCATTATATACAGCATCTTCGACGGGAAAAGAATTCCGAAATAATAGGTGAACTCGTCAAACTTTTGAAACTTTTGCTTTTCCTTTGAGGAGATATCATTTTGTTTGATGTAATTTCCAAAGACCATTTCGTTTGTTTCGCAATCATAAATGGCATATTCATAATCAATGTGAATGTTGCTGTATTCAAATTCCGTTTTCAGGAAGTGGTCAAGGATTTTAGCATCAATAACATTATTGATATCAACAATGAAATAATTTGAGGATATTTGTCTGACGGGATTTTCATTTGGAAGCTCCGAGTTGTTAAACTCTGCCATTTTTTGAGCCACGTTGTAGAGTGCTATTTCAACTGTTTTGTTAAATTGTTCTTCGGCAAGGCCATAGGATTTGTTCACCCAATACATTTGAAAGAGTATGATCCCGATTATGGAAATTGAACCGAGAAGTACCGCTATCCGTATGTGGTTACTTTTCACTTACTATCAGATTAAAGTACAATTACAGAATTGTTTGCAAATCAGAATCTAAACCCTACCTGAATAAGGTATCTCATACCGTAACCTATGCTTGTCGTTGCACCGCTCGGACTGAAATTTCTTTCCGATATGAGTGTTTTTAAACCCGGGAATTTGCCAACGAGAATATCATAAATTGCCTGTAGATATTCACTCTCCTCATCAACAGTGAGATTGCCCGACAGGGATAGTTTGCCGGAATAAACCGACAAAGAGGGACCCATAAAAACAAGGTCGAAAGTCCATCTTTTTCCAACCGCAAATTGATAACCCAGTTCAACGCCGGCACTCAAAATATTCAGTTTTCCATCCAGGGTAACTTTTCCGTGGGCAACCTCACTATTCAAAACCGTTATGTCGTTTTCCCATCTATAATAGTGATACGAACCGTAGGCGCCCCAATACAACCCATCGGGTGCGAAGTTTTTATTCCGTTTTTTGAAATACCATCTGTAATCTCCCGAAAATGTAAATCCGAATTTTTTATTATCGGATGTTATGTTTAAGCTGTCATAAATTCCGGTGGACGGTAAGGTAAAATAACCTGCATTTAAGGAGAAAGATTTGTGTGGAGATAAGATCCTTTCATAAGAAAAGTTTATGTTTGAATAATCCCATATCAGAAAAGGAGTCATATTCCATTTTACCACATTTCGCTTATAGTCGGGCGAAAACGCAGCCGAATCCTGAGCGTATGAGTTATACGAAATGATAGTAATTGTAAAGAATAAAGTGAGCAGAATGTTTTTTTTCATTTTATAAATTGTTTAATATTTTTTAAATAAAGTCTGTAGTTTTCGCTGTCGAAACAAACAAAGTAAACCGTTTCAATTGTCTTGTCATCCTTCAGGAAATTTTTGACTTCCCTAATGGCTATTTCAGTGGCAAGTTCTTTGGGAAATCTGTAAACGCCTGTGCTGATATTTGGGAAGGCAATTGTTTTGCAACCGTTTTTCACAGCCACTTCAAGGCTTTTGCGATAACAACTTGCAAGTAATGCGGGTTCATTTCTGTTTCCTCCGTACCAGACGGGACCAACGGTATGTATCACAAACCGGGCGGGAAGGTTATAACCCTTTGTTATCTTGGCATCACCTGTGTTGCAGCCGTTTAAGGTGCGGCATTCTTCCAAAAGGCCGGGACCCGCTGCGCGATGAATAGCTCCGTCAACGCCACCGCCACCGAGTAACGACCTGTTTGCCGCATTGACAATTGCATCCACCTTCATTTTTGTAATATCCTCCTGCGACAGTTCTATTCTGTTTTTCATTTGTAACGAACTTTATAATTTTGCAACAATAAGTTGTGATGTCCGGTAGCCGGTCACTTTAATTTTTTCACCCTTATCAATATATGCAACCTCGGCTGTGGCATCATAAACATCATTATCAATGACAACTTTTCCTGCGGGTCTCAGAATAGTTCTTGCAATACCGGTTTTGCCAACCATATTTTTATATGATTTGTCGGATGATGTAAATCCTTTTGAAGCCAGCTGTTTTGTGTCAAGTGCAAGATGTCCGAAAGTAGTAGTTGTCAATACCTTTTTGCCGAGGTACATTGATATTATGAAAGCAAAAAACATTGCGCTTATAACGATAAAGAAAGATGTCAGGATTCCTGTTACAGGAATTCCCGAAAAGTTAAAACCGACATTTCCAATCATACTTAATGTTAAGCCGGCGACGACAAAAGTTATCCCCAGAATTCCGGCAACTCCGAATCCGGGGATCACAAATATTTCAAGTGCTATTAAAATCAGTCCCACGATAAAGAGCAGTATTTCCCAATGTTCGGCAAGTCCTTCGAGATAGAGAGGTGCGAAATAGAGTAATGCTCCAAAAACGGCGGCAGCAAGAGGAAATCCGACACCCGGTGTTTGCAGTTCAAAATAAATACCACCCATAATCAGCATAATCAGTATTCCGCTAACCATTGGATTTATAAGGAAATGAATTATTTTATCAATTGCTGTAAATTGCTGTTTTACAATGACATAATTTTTAATGCCCGCAAGCTTGAGTACCTCCTGTTGCGAATTGGCAATACCTTCGCAGAATCCGTTTTTCACTGCTTCCGAAGCCGTAAAAGTGAGAACCTGTCCGGTGTCGCTTACTCCTTCAACATAGATTTTAGGGTCCACCATTGCCTGTGCTATTTGCGGGTCACGACCCGAAGCTTCGGCTGTTGAGCGCATCATCGAACGCATATAGGATTGATATTTGTCGGGTAAAGGTTTTCCCGATTGATCAACAACGGTTGCCGCTCCGATATTGGCTCCCGAAACCATATAAATACTATCGCAGGCAATGGAGATAAGTGCCCCGGCTGAGGCCGCATTATTGTCAATAAAAACATAAACCGGAATTGCGGATTTAAGAATTTTCGTTCTTATGGAATCTGCGGCATCAAGTAATCCGCCGTAAGTGTTCATATGAATCAAAATAAGGTCTGCATTTACTTCACCGGCCTCTTTAAAAGCATCTTTTGTTTTTCTCCAAACGGGAGGTGCTATTTCTTCATCAATGTTGAACTGATAAACCTTATAAAGCTTTGAGGTATCGGTTTGTGCAGTCAATCCGAAAGATGGAATGATGAAAATTGCAACAATGAAATATGCTAAAAAATAATACTTTTTCATTTAAAATGCTTTTTTGTTAATTCGAGAAATTCTCCGAAAATATTTTTATTGGTTGCAATAATCTCTTTTCCGAAAACGTGATTATTGTTGCCTTTAAAATCACTTACGACACCTCCGGCTTGTCTCACAATAAGTTCACCGGCTGCAACATCCCAGGGACGTAATCCGTATTCAAAAAAGCCTTCATATCTGCCGCAAGCAACATATGCAAGGTCAACGGCAGCTGTTCCGAGACGGCGCACCCCGTGGCTGTTTTTCATAAGATGTATAAAAATTTCCATATAATCATCAAGGCGGCTGTAATCGTAGTAAGGAAAGCCTGTGGCAAAAAGGCTATCCTTAATTGATTCGGCCTGTGATATACCTATTACGTGTCCGTTCAGAAAAGCATCGCTTCCCTGCCAGGCATAAAAGCACTCCTTTAAATTAACCTCGTAAACTACTCCCGATATTATTTCATTGTTTTGCATCAGAGCTATACTAATGGAATACAAAGGAACACCGTGTATGAAGTTTGTAGTGCCGTCAAGCGGGTCAATAATCCAATTGTATTTCTCTT
Organism: Bacteroidales bacterium; assembly: GCA_026984135.1. Taxonomy (GTDB): domain Bacteria; phylum Bacteroidota; class Bacteroidia; order Bacteroidales; family JAADJA01; genus JAADJA01. The sequence continues at coordinate 4,512 of JALSSR010000091.1, read as the reverse complement.
TCCTTTTATATGATTGATTTTCTTCTGCAATAAAACCTGCTTCCGGCAGTATCCTGGAAAGACCTGCAACAATTTTCTTTTCAGATGTTTTATCAACATATGTCACAAAATCATTAATACCCTTTTCGTGTACATCCGATTTCTTGAGATTATGCAATTCGTTTTTTAAAAAACTTCCGGTTATCCGGCTAAGATTAGCTACCTGTTTTGTTAATAGTTCGAGATTCATAGTCGTTTTATTTTCATTCCAAAAGTACATATTTTTAGCAATAATAATAACAAATATTAAATATTAACGTAATAATAGCGTTAAAATGGGCTAATATTGTATTTATTTTACATATTAATGATTTGGTAATTTAGTATATTTGTAAATTTTATATTAATTTATTGTTTTATAATCAGGGTTATAAACACGCTGTAGGTATATGATAAGGGAATCGGAACAGACTAAAGAGCAACTGCTGGAAGAAATTTCGCGTTTACGCAAGAAAGTCAGGGAACTGGAAGAAGTTTATGATAGGGGCATTGATGATGAGCGTATGTTGTTTGAAGGCGAAAAGGTCAGAGAGTTGCAGATGGGCTTTAAAAGTACTCTTTTGGTATGTGAGATAGTTAATAATGGTGAGGATTTTCATGTTGATGTTGTCACGCCGACAGGATTAAGCAATAATCCCGGAGGCGGTGTAATAAATAAAGGTGATCTGATTTCCGCGGTTTTACCGATTGTGTCAAAGGCTGGATTGATATCAATAATGAAAAAAGTATATGATTCCGGCCATCCCGAATATAAAATATTCTCTCATATTAATGACGAGAAAATAAAGGGATGGTGGTCGTATAATATTTTTAAATTGCCCGATTCCAAAATTGCGATTATTCAAAATGAAGTATCTGTATTTCATAAAATGGTAGTTGCTTTATATAAAAGCGATTGGAAATTAAAAGAGCTTCAGAGAAATGTTCCCATCGGACTATTTAAAAGTAAACCGGACGGAACCTTTTTATATGTAAACGAATGGGCTGCAAATATTTTCGGATATGACTCACCAGAAGACCTTATGAAAACTAATCTGAGGGATCTTTATGTTGATCTTGATGAAAGGGAAAGAATATTGTCGGAACTGTTCAGCAGAGGTTATTATGAGACGGAGATGCATCTGAAAAAGAAAGACGGATCGTCAATATGGGTTGTGGCAAGTTCAAGATTGGTTTACAATGAAAAGGGGGAAGTTGAAACTCTCAATGGATTTGTTTATGATATAACCGAAAGAAAGAAGGCTTTGGATGCTTTGCGCGATAGTGAGAATATGTTCAGGCAATTGTCCGAAAATCTTCGTAATGCCGTTTATATGTTTGACAAAACAGGTAAGTTTATTTACGTTAATGATGCTACATCCGAGATAACAGGCTACGAAATCAACGAATTGCTTACTATGAATTTCTATGAAGTTGTTCATCCCGACTTTGTTGATATTGTCAGAAGCCGGGGTTTCGGACGGATTAAAGGCGACAGTTCTCCCCGTTCTTATGAATTTAAAATTTTAACCAAACAAGGAGAGGAAAAGTGGCTGGAGATAACGGCATCATTAATGAATCTTAAGGGAGTGCCTGTTGTAATCGGTTCAGGTTCGGATGTGACGGAAAGGAAGGAAGCAATTAGTAAAATTAAGCAAAGCGAACAAAAATATAAGAGCTTATATACATTTTTCAGGCTGCTCTCGGATAACAATCCCGATCTTATCTGGGCAAAAGATATTTGGGGCAGGTATATTTTTGTCAATAAATCCACTTGTGATAATCTTTTGCTGGCAAAAGACACGGAAGAGCCCATTGGGAAAACCGATGCCTTTTTTTCCGAAAGAGAAAAGTTGAGTCATCCCGGAGATGAAAAATGGTACACAATAGACAGTAAGTCCTTGGAGCAGGATGATATGGTTTTGAAAAGTAACAAGCCCCAGCGTTTTGATATTTCGGGTTATGTGAAAGGAAAATATCTCCACCTTGACGTGTATAAATCTCCAATGTGGAATGAGGACGGTCAACTTATCGGTGTCGTTGGAAGTGCAAGAAACATAACTAAGGAGAGGTTAATTGAAAAAGAGAGATTGCATTTTGAGAAAATTCAACATGTATTGTATAACATTGGTAGTGCCGTTAATACGACAAAAGATTTGAGTGACCTGATGAAAGTTATAAGGCAGGAACTGGGAAAAGTTATTGATACTACTAATTTTTATATTGCCTTACTTGATAAGAAAACAAACAACCTGTCGCTTCCATATTTTGTGGACGAAAAAGATGAAGCCAACACCTCGATAGATAAAAACTCTCTTACCGGATATTTGATACGACAAAACAGACCTTTGTTGATAAAACAAAAGGATTTAAAATCTATATTGGGAAACGAGCAAGTTGAAATACAAGGTTCAATGGCCAAGGCATGGCTGGGAGTTCTTTTAAAAGAAAAGGATGAGGCATTTGGTGCTTTGGTTGTTCAGAATTATGAAGATGAAAATGCATATAGCGAAAAGGAACTAAAGCTTATTGAGTATGTTTCCAATCAGGTTAGCATTTCAATCAACAAGAAACGCGCTGACGATGCTCTGCGTGAAAGTGAAGCACGGTTGAGGAAAATAATTGATACCGTTCCTCATCTTATATTTGCAAAGGACGAAGATTCGAGGTTTATTCTTGCAAACAAGGCTACTGCCGAGGCTTACGGGTTGAAAGTTGAGGAACTGGAAGGTAAAAAACAGTCGGACATTCATATGGATAAGAGTCAGTTTGCCAGATTTCGCGAGGATGATATTGATGTCTTTAAAAGTAACAAAACCAAAGTTATTCCTGAATTGGCATTTACAGACTCTCATGGTAATAAGCGGATATTCTACACTATAAAAATTCCTTTTAAAGCCGGACGAAACGGAAAGGCTTTGCTTGGTGTTGCTACTGATATTACGGATACTTATAAGGCCAAAATTGAACTTAAGAACGCTAAGGAAAAAGCTGAAGAGTCGGATAAACTTAAAACTGCATTTCTTGCAAATATGTCGCACGAGATCAGAACTCCGATGAATGCAATTGTCGGCTTTTCCGAGTTGCTTAATGATTCCGATTTGGATTCCAAGACCCGGGAAGGATTTATTGAACTGATAAATCAGAATAGCAGGCTGCTGTTGCGATTGATTGAGGATATTATTGATATTGCAAAAATAGAATCGGATCAGTTAAGGATAGTAAAATCAACCTGCCAGATAAGCCAGATATTTGATGATCTGGGAAAGAATTATAGTAATTACCTGAAAGAGAAAGGAATTAATGATATTGAGTTTGTAATTGTTAAAGAAATTCCCGGCGATAATTTTTCAATCATGTCAGACCCGTACAGGTTTAAGCAAATAATGAATAACCTGATTAGTAACGCAATTAAATTTACAAAGAAGGGTACTATCGAAATAGGCTATAAAAATTATGAAGATGGCAAAGTGCTGTTTTATGTGAAAGATACAGGAATAGGACTGCCACCGGGCAAAGTGAATGTTATCTTCGAGAGGTTCAGGCAAGCTGAAGAGTCAAGTACAAAAGAGTATGGAGGTACAGGTCTTGGCCTGACTATCTCGAAAAAGCTCGTTGAACTTCTCGGCGGTTCCATATGGGTTGAGTCAAAAGTTGATCAGGGTAGTGTGTTTTATTTTACTCTGCCGAATATACCTGCAACAAGAAGGGTTGAAGTAAAACCCGATTCGGAAAAGCATGAGGTTTTTGATTGGTCGGATAAGATAATTCTCGTTGTTGAAGATGAGGATTCTAACTTTGAACTCGTGGAAGCAACACTGTTCCAGACAAAAGTTAAAATATTACATGCCGTTAACGGTAAAGAAGCAGTTGATATTTGCAGACAAAGGGATGATATTGACGTGGTACTTATGGATATGAGAATGCCTGTTATGAACGGGTATGAAGCCACTGAAATTATTAAGGCCGAAAAGCCGGATTTGCCGGTCATTTCATTAACGGCGTATGCAATGGCTGAGGATAGACAGAAAAGTCTTGAAGCGGGTTGTGACGATTATATCTCAAAGCCTATTTTGCCAAGGAAATTTATTGAAACGATAAATAAATATATGGATTAATTTGTGCGGGAAAATGATAAAACCGGATGTCGGACATACTATAAAATTGCTTTTCTGGATATTGCTGTTATCTCGGGGAACATTTCTTTTTGCACAAAGTAACGCCAGCGACCCTGTTGTGGATAGTCTTCTGAAAGAGTTGATACTTGCCAATGACACAAAGAAAGTTGAAGTCTATAAAAATCTTGCCGAAAGATATCAGTTCAAATCTCTTGATACCGCAATTGAATATGCGAAAATGGCATTAAAGTTTTCGATGAAAAATGATGACAAAAGGTCGCTCGCAGATTCATACAGGCTGTTAGGGAATATAAATTATTATAAAGGAGGATATAGTGAGGTTCTTCAGTATTATGATTCAAGTGCTTTAATGTAT